>CALMNV010000092.1 GCA_937873285.1 uncultured Intrasporangium sp.
TGCTGGTGGAGGCGGACGAGTGCGGCGAACGCGGACTCGTCGCCCGCCCTCGCCTGACTCGCGAGCGTGGCCTCCAGAGCGGTCTCGGTCACGGCCCGGGTTGGGGCCTTGCGGGTGGTCTGTGCCAGCCCGGGGTCATCGACGCCAGATCGTCTCGCACGTGCTCGTAACCTTCCCCTCGCGGCCGTGTCTAAGAGCATGAGACCACACCACCTCGCGTGGGCAGCCGCGTGGCTCTCGTGCAAGATGCACCGGCGCGGCTCCGTGTCCGGGATGTGCCAATTCGTTTCCGAGGAGACAGACTTAGATGAGCACCACCCCCAGCTCCGCAAGCCCCACCAGCCCGAGCGCCGTCACGAAGAGCGACGCCTCGCCCCTGCAGACCGAGCACGGTCGGACCTCGATCGCCGACGGTGTCGTGCAGAAGATCGCCGGCCTGGCCGCTCGTGAGGTGTCCGGCGTGTACGCGCTTGGCGGCGGCGCCTCCCGTGCCTTCGGGGCGCTCCGTGAGCGGATCCCCGGCTCCTCCCAGTCCGCGGGCCAGGGTGTGGCCGTCGAGGTGGGCGAGAAGCAGGCCGCGATCGACCTCGACCTGGTCACCGAGTACGGCGTGTCGATCGCCGAGCTGGCCAAGGCGGTGCGGCGCAACGTCATCTCGTCCGTCGAGGGCATGACGGGGCTTCAGGTCACGGAGGTCAACGTCTCGGTCAACGACGTTCACCTGCCCTCCGACGACCGGGACTCCGACCAGCAGGAGCCGGCGCGGGTCCAGTGAGCAGCTCCTCCCCGCCCACTGCCTCGACCCCCGGGGCGCCTCCGGAGACCGAGGCGGACGCGGTGGCGGCAGCCGTGCTCTCCTGCCCCGGCGTGGTCGCCCTCGGGCAGGGAACGCTGGCCACCTACCTCGCTGGTCGCCGGGTGGACGGCGTGCGGATCGGCGACGACGGCATCGAGGTGGCCGTGGTGACCGAGCACGGGACGCCCGTCCCGCAGGTGGCGGCCGAGATCCGCGCCGTCGTCTCTCGACTGGCCGGCGGGCGCCGGGTGGACGTGCACGTCATCGACCTCCGTCTCCCCGACGAGCCGGCGGCGCAGGTGCGTGAGCTGCCTCCGGCGCCACCGACCGACCGGTCGAGAGACGATGCTGACGGCCTCGGGCGCTGACCAGCGCCGGGCGCGCCGGCGGGCGTTTCGCGCACACCACCCGGACCTCGGCGGCGACCCGTCGGCCCTGCGGGCGGCGTTGCGCTCGATCGAGGGGCAGACCCTCGAGCGTATGCCGCGGCGCCACGACATCGTGTTCGTCCGCCGGCCGCGCGGCTGGCGTCGGCTCCCCGCCTGGGTCGCCGACCGCCGGCGGCGCGCCCGCATCCACCGGGTCGTCTGACCCGCACTTCCCAGCTCACCATCACGCGCTCGTTCTCGGAGGTTCGAATGTCCCCCACCATCACCGGCCTGTTCACCGGCCTGCTGCTCGGCATCGCCTGGGTGCTGGGAGGGTTCCAGGCGTTCGTGGGCACCGCGCTGCTCGGCGCCGTCGGGTTCGTCGTCGGCAAGGTCGTCGCCGGCCAGCTCGACCTCACCCAGTACCTCGGCGGCTCCAGCCGCGCCCCGCGGTGAGCGTGCCCGGCCAGGCCCAGGTCGAGGGGCCCGACGACTGGTCCTCGACAGGCCACCAGCCGACCGATCCGGGCGAGCGTGGGCAGCTGAGCGTCGCCGACCGGGTCGTCGAGCGAGTCGCCGGATATGCCGTGACGCTGGTCGACGGGGCGCTGGCCGCGCCCAAGCGGGTGCTCGGCGTCAATGTCGGGGAGTCCCGCCCCGAGGAGGAGGCGCAGGTGCGAGCCCGCGTCCACGGATCGTTCGCCACCGTCGAGGCCACCATCGCGGTGCGGTGGCCCGCGTCGGTGCACCAGGTGGCCGCCGACGTGCGCACCCGGTTGCGCGACGAGGTGGCGCGGGTCGCCGCCGTGGAGGTCGACTACGTCGACATCGACGTCGTGTCCCTCAGTGCCCCGCAGACGCCCGTCCCGAGAGTGAGGTAGGACCATGAGACTCCTACAGCGGATCGTCTCCGCGGTGCTGGCGCTCGCGCTCGTGCTCGCCGGCCTGCTCGCCGGCGCCGAGATCGCGCTCGCGGCGCTGGGCCGTGGGCCGTGGGTCACGCCCTACCCGGCGTGGGACGCCTGGTCGAGGCAGCAGACGTGGAGCTCGCCCGGGGTCCGGGCGGCGCTCGCGGTGACGGCGGTGGTGGGCCTCGCCCTGATCGTGCTCGGCCTTCGCGCCGGGCGGCCCGCGTCGGTGCCGTTGCCGGCGCGTGCCGACGGCCCTGACGAGGTGCAGGTGACCGCCTCGCGCCGGGCGCTTGAGAAGGCGCTCGCCGCGGCCACCCAGCGGGTCAGCGGTGTCAGCGGCGCTGACGCAGCGCTCACCAGGAAGCGGGTGCGCGTGACGGCACGCACGACGCTGCGCCAGGGGGACCTCCAGGGCGAGGTGACCGAGGCGGTCACCACCCGCCTGCGAGACTGGGGCCTGGCGGACACGCTCGCCGCTTCGGTGAAGGTGGCAAGGAGGGGTGGCCGATGAGCGCCCGAGTGGACAGAGGCAACCGAGCCGTGCTGACCCTGATGGGGCTGGTCCTGACGGCCGGTGCCACAGCCGGTCTGCTGCTCGGGGCGGGGGTGCTCGGCGCCGCGCGGAGCGGCGCCCCCATCGTGCCCGAGCGGGTCCGCGCCTTCGCCGCGAGCCAACCGTGGCTCTGGTGGGCCGTGGCGGCAGCCGGGCTGCTGCTCGCCCTGCTTGCGCTTCGGTGGCTCCTCGCCCAGCTGTCGGTCGACCGGGTGGGGCGGATCGAGCTGACCCGCAACGCCCGTGACGGGATGACGACGCTGCACAGCGGCGCCCTGACCGACGCGGTGCAGCAGGAGGTGGAGGGGATCCGCGGCGTCGAGAGCGCGTCGGCCGCCGTCGTGCGGCCCGGCGCCGAGCACCGGCTCGTCCTGACGGTCGACCTCGCGGACTACGCGGACGTCGAGCACGTCCGGTCCCGTCTGGAGGGTGAGACCGTCGCCCACGTGCGCCAGGCCGTGGACGACCCGGGGCTTCCGGTCGACATCGAGCTGCGCCCGGCCGCTCGCACGCCCGGCCGCGGCCTGCGCTGAGGGCGGTCTGCGGGAGACTGGAAGGGTGACCTCTGCTCCGCCCTCCCTGCCGGTCCGCCGCTCGTTGTCCGCCTCCACCCGATCGCGGGTCGCGCCGTTCGAGGTCATGGACATTCTCGACCGGGTCGCGGTGCTGCGCGCCGCCGGGCGGGACGTCGTCTCGCTGTGCGCTGGCGAGCCCTCGGGCGGGGCGCCCAGCGCGGTCTCGCAGGCCGCCGCGCAGCTGCACGCGTCGGGCCGCGCGCTGACCTACACGTCTGCGCTCGGCATCCGCGAGCTGCGGGCCGAGCTCGCCGCCCACTACCGCCGCTGGTACGGCCTCGACGTGGACCCTGCGCGGGTGGCCGTCACGACGGGCTCCTCGGGGGGCTTCGTGCTGGCCTTCCTCGCCGCCTTCGAGGCGGGCGACCGGGTGGCGCTCGCCCGGCCCGGCTATCCGGCATACCGCAACGTCCTGCGCGCCCTCGGCTGTGAGGTCGTCGAGGTCGACTGCGGTCCCGACGCGCGCTACCAGCCCACCCCGGACGCGCTCGCCGCCGCGCACGCGCAGGCACCGCTCGCGGGGCTCGTCCTCGCCTCGCCCGCGAACCCCACGGGGACGATGGTCACCCGCGCGGAGCTCGCCGCCGTGTCGCAGTGGTGCGCCGAGCACGGGGTGCGCCTCGTCAGCGACGAGATCTACCACGGCGTGACCTATCCGGAGCCCGGCGCGCCCGACCCGCGCGGGGTGTGCGCCTGGGAGCTCGACGAGTCGGCCGTCGTCGTCTCGTCGTTCTCGAAGTACTGGGGGATGACCGGGTGGCGGCTCGGCTGGATGCTGCTGCCGGAGGACCTCGCCCGGTCCGTCGAGGCGCTCGCGGGCAACGTCTCGCTGTGCCCGCCGGCGCCCGCGCAGTATGCCGCCGTTGCCGCCTTCACCGACGAGTCCTACGCCGAGTGCGACGCCGCAGTCGCCGAGTTCGCTCGCACGAGGGGACTCCTGCTCGACAATGCCGGGCTGCTGGGGTGGGGGGAGGCGGCGCCGGCCGACGGTGCCTTCTACTACTACGCGGACCTCGGGCCGCAGCGTGCTCGCTGGCGTGCCGCGCCGTCGTATGCCGCCGCCCTCCTCGAGCAGGCCGGGGTC
>CALMNV010000093.1 GCA_937873285.1 uncultured Intrasporangium sp.
CAGAAGTTGAGCGCCTGCGCCCGGCGCGTGGACACGTGGGCCGACTGCGGCGACGTCAGCTCGCGCTCGTCCTTGTAGAGCCCGGCGTCCCGGATCTCCTGCAGGCTCGCGGCGATCTCCTGCTCGACGGTGCCGTACATCGGTGTCCTCGCTCGGTGGGGAATGGCAACCGGGCCAGCGTATGCCGCCCGAAGCTGCCGTGTGCCGCCGGACGGTGCCGTATGCCGCCGAGCGGGCCCTCGGCGCGACGGCAGACGACCGCGCGGCGGCCACTCGCACGGCATACGATCTCGGCGCCGGCGGGCGGCCGCACGGCTAGACTGACGCAGGCCAGCGGCTCTTCGCCGCTCGCGTGCCGTGGAGGTGGGTCAACGTGGGAGCTGGGGTCACCCTCGCGGTGTTCGGCGCGATCCTCACGTTCGCCGTGCGAGCCGACCCGCCCGGCATCGACCTGCAGACCGTCGGGGTCATCCTCATGATCGCCGGGGGCGCGCTCATCGTGCACGCCCGGCGCGGCTCGCGCCACGAGCGGGTCATCACCCGGGTGCGCGAGAATGGCGACCCGAGCAAGCCGCCGCAGACGGTGCGCGAGGTCATCGAGGACCGGGACGTCGGATAGCGCCGGCCGCGCGGCGCAGGCCACGACGGCGCGGCGCCTCGTCTGCTCTGCTGGCGGACGGGTGCGCCGGCACGCGGTCGCCGCCGGCACGCGGTCGGCGCGGCTCGCGTGGTGCGCGGACGCCCGGGAAGCGGGCGGCGAGCCCCCGGCCCGTTGGGCCGCCCGAGCGCCGGCTCATCCGTCGAGGAAGGTCCGGGTCAGGTCCGCCAGCGCGGCGGGCGCGTCGGTGTTGAGCAGCGAGCCGGCGCCCGGCACCGTCTCCAGCCGGGCGCCCGGGATCCCGGCGGCCAGCTGACGCGCGCTGACCAGGCCGGCGCGGTCCCGGGCACCGACGACGACCAGGGTCCGGGCCGTGACCTGGCGGAGCTCGGCGGTGGCGTCGAGCGTCGC
Source organism: uncultured Intrasporangium sp. (assembly GCA_937873285.1). Taxonomy (GTDB): domain Bacteria; phylum Actinomycetota; class Actinomycetes; order Actinomycetales; family Dermatophilaceae; genus CALMNV01. Next base: position 1,010 of record CALMNV010000093.1, read on the forward strand.
GAGCGCGTCGAACACGGCCAGCATGCGGGCGCGGGAGACCCCGGCGTCGAGCAGCTTGCCCTCGGGCAGCAGTCGCAGAGCCAGCTTCTGCACCCGCAGCGCCGACCGCGACGGCCGCACCAGCGCCCCCGCGAGCACGAGCCGCCCGACGAGGTCCGGGCGGGTGGTCGCGAGCCGCACCGCGACGCTGCCCCCCACCGAGACGCCGAGCACGTCTGCGCTCGAGATGCCCTGCACCGAGAGCTCGTCTGCGACTGCGGCGGCCGCCTCGCCGAGGTCGAAGCCCACCGCCTCCTTGGGCAGCAGGCCCTTCAGCCACGGCGCGTGCATCGGACGGCCGGCGCCGAGCGCGCTCACGACGTCCTGCCACGCGATCGGGGACTGGCCGAGGCCGTGCAGGAGGACGAGCGGGCGCGGACGGGAGGCGGGTGGCGGGCTGGACGGCATACGACGATCAGCTCCAGTCGAGGAGGACCTTGCCGCACTCGCCCGAGCGCGCGGTGTCGAACGCGCGGGCCCACTCCTCGGCGGCGAAGCGGTGGGTGATGACCGACGAGACGGCGGCGCGAAAGACGTGCGAGGTCGCCACCATCTGGCTCATGGCATACCACGTGTCGTACATCTCGCGGCCGTAGATGCCCTTGAGCGTGATCATGTGCGTGATGACCTTGCCCCAGTCGAGCGTGTAGGGCTGGTGCGGCAGGCCGAGCAGCGCCACCCGGCCGCCGTGGTTCATGTTGTCGAGCATGTCGGTGACAGCCGCGGGGGCGCCCGACATCTCCATGCCGATGTCGAAGCCCTCCCGCATGCCCAGGTGGCGCTGCGCGTCGGCGAGGCTGCGCTTCGTGACGTCGATGGTCACGTCGGCGCCGGCGGCCGCTGCGAGCCGCAGGCGGTAGGCGCTCGTGTCGGACACCACCACGTAGCGGGCGCCCGCGTGCCGGGCGATGGCTGCCGCCATCACGCCGATGGGGCCGGCACCGGTGATGACGACGTCCTCGCCGACGAGCGGCCACTGCAGGGCGGTGTGCGTGGCATTGCCGAGCGGGTCGAAGACGGCACCCAGGTCCGGGTCGAGCTCGGGCGGCTGCACCCAGACGTTGCCGGCGGGCAGCACGACATAGTCGGCGAAGGCCCCGTCGCGGTTGACTCCGAGACCCTGCGGGCGGACGCACAGGTGGCGGCGGCCGGCACGGCAGTTGCGGCATCCGCCGCAGACGACGTGACCCTCGCCGGAGACGCGGGCGCCGAGCGCCACGTCTGTGACGTCGCCACCCACCTGCACCACCTCGCCGTAGAACTCGTGGCCGAGGACGAGCGGTGGGCGCACCGTCGAGGCCGCCCAGTCGTCCCACTCCTGCAGGTGCAGGTCGGTGCCGCAGAGGCCGGTCCGCAGCACCCTGATCTTGACGTCGGCCGGCCCGCAGTCGGGCTCCGGCCGGTCCACGAGCTCGAGGCCGGGGCCGGCGGCCAGCTTGGTCAGGGCACGCACGAGCAGGGTCCTTTCGCCTGGCATCGGTGGGCGGGTTCGCGCCGAGCGGCAGTCTGCCACTCGGCGCCCGGGCGCCGTGCACGGCTGTCCGGTTGGCGCCGGCCACCCGTTGGCGAGCAGGCCCGCGGCTACCGGGCTGGCCGGGGCACAATGTCGAGATGAAGCGTGTGCCGTCCGGGGCCAGTCCGCGGCTGGCCAACGCGGTCGCCGTCCTGCGCGGCAACCGTGAGCGGGTGACTCCGGCCAGGTATGCCGTGCTGCGGGTCATCGAGGCTGCTGACCTCTCCGCCGAGCACCTGAGCGCAGACGCCATCGGCGCCCGGGTGGCCGAGCTCGAGCCCCGCGTGCACCGGGCGACGGTCTATCGGACGCTGTCCGCGTTGACCGAGGCCGGCATCCTCACGCACGTGCACCTGGCGTCGACGGGCACGGTCTATCACCTGGCCGACCAGCTGCCCGCCGCCGTTGCCTACGCCGGGGTTCCCGGCGTCGGCAGCGGCGGCGAGACGGCGCCGAGCGGATCGGGGGTGCAGGTGGACGATGCGGCGGCTGCGGCACACCTGACGGAGGCGGCCGGAGCTGACGCGGTGGGTGCTGCCGGTCAGGCAGGCGGGGGGCATGCCCACGTCCAGTGCGTCGCGTGCGGCCTGGTCCTCGACGTGCCGCCGTCAGTGCTCCTCGAGGCAGCTCTCCGGTTGCGCGCCGACCTCGGCTTCGCGCTCGACACCTCCCATGCGGCCCTGCTCGGGCGTTGCCGCGACTGCCTGCCCTGAGTCGGGTGCTCACACGACCCCGGCGCGCCCCCCCTCCCCCCCACTTCGTCGAGTGGTCAATTCCGCACATGACAGCACACGAGCCGGCTGCGCCGAACTGACCACTCGACCCGGCCAGCGCGCGCCCAACTGACCACTCGACCCGGCCAAGAACCCGGCGTCGCCCCCACTTCGTCGAGTGGTCAATTCCGCACATGACAGCACACGAGCCGGCTGCGCCGAACTGACCACTCGACCCGG
>CALMNV010000094.1 GCA_937873285.1 uncultured Intrasporangium sp.
CGGTCATCGCCGCCAGCCAGCTGCTGATCGCCAGTGCGGCGGCCGCCCACGAGCCGCGGTTCACCGAGGTGGCGGGTGTCTGGGTGGCGGTGGGGCGCGGTGAGGGCGGTGAGCTGCCGCTCGTCGAGCTCGAGGGCCAGCTCACCGTGGCGGTCGCCGCCAACAGGGAGCTGCTCAGCCAGCGCGAACGGCAGATCTTCGAGGAGCAGGTCCTCGGCTACCTCGGGGACTCGTTGCGCGGGGTGCGGCTCAAGGCCGCGGAGCTCGTCACGGCGATGAACACCCAGCTCCACGACGTGACGACCTCTCAGGGCATCCGGGTGCGGCTGCGCTGGCGGCTGCGCGACGACATCCCCGCGGACGCCAAGCGCGCCGTCGAGCTGCTCGGCCAGCCCACTGGCGCGCTGCTCGCGGGGGAGCGGGTCGAGCTGCGTGAGTCGCTGCACCGGCTCATCGACGCATCCCGGGCCGAGGCGCCGGAGGAGTCGTATGCCGAGCACCTCACGCGCGCCCTCGACTACCGCAGATGGTTCGCGTTCGCCGTGCAGTATCACCGCCCCGAGACCGGCGAGTGGCGCAACCTGCAACGCACGTCCGCGCTGTCCCAGGGAGAGCAGAAGGTGCTGTGCTACCTCCCTCTCTTCGCTGCGGCCGCGGCGCATTTCACGTCCGTGGCCGGAGCTGCGCCGCATGCGCCGCGGTTCGTGCTGCTCGACGACGCCTTCCCGAAGATCGACGCGCGCACCCACCCGCTGCTCTTCGGCCTGCTCGTCGACCTCGACCTCGACTTCGTCGTGACGAGCGAGCGGCTCTGGGGCACCCACGCGACGGTGCCGCAGCTCGCGATCTACGAGGCGCTGCGCAGTCCCGGCGAGCGGGGGATCGCCCAGTACGAGCACCGCTGGGACGGCCAGCAGCTCACCGCCGTCGGAGCGCCGGTTGGCTGAGGCGTCCCTGCCGGCGTGGCTCGGCGCCGACGTGCTGGCACGAGTCTGGGTCATCCTGGGCGACGGGCTGGAGCGTCGCGGGCTGGTCGCGACCGGGCGGCTCGAGGTGCGCGACCTCACCCGCGAGGAGCGGCATGGCCTGACCGACCTGCTCGGCATCGCGGTGACGTCGCACCGGGTCCGGATCGACCTGGCCACGCTCGACGCGCGGATCACGGAACGCACCGGATCCGACCTCGTCACGACGACTGCGCGGGCCCTGCGGCGTCGGCTGACGGACCGGCCGGCGCTGCGCCATGAGCGGGCCGAGAGGCGTGAGGCGCCCCTTCTGGCCGCCCAGGCGTGGCTCTCCGACCAGGTGGTCTGCGCCCCGGACTGGCTGCACGGGTGGCTGGCGGGTCTGCGGCGCGACGGAGTGCTCGCCCGGGTCCCTGAGGCGGACCGGGTGGTGGTCCGTGCTCTCGAGCTGCTCGCGGCCCGCGGCGCCCTCGCGTCGACCTGCGCCGACCTGCCGGCTGGTCGACGGGCGACCGTGGCGCGGACCGAGCTGGCCGCGCTCGTCTCGGGCAGCTCCCATGGGCTCGACGACGGCGAACCGCTCAGCACGGTCGTGCTGCGGGCGCTTGCTGCCCGGGCGGGGAGCGCACTGGCCCAGAGTGCCCACGACCGGCGCCTGCTCTGGGAGTCCGTCGGCGTGGTCCTCGACAGGGTGTCGAGCACCTGCCTCGTGTGGGGGCTGGCTCCGGAGGGCGACTCGCCTGGGGCACGGCGGCTGAGGGCAAGTCTCGAGGGGCGCGCGCCCGCCCACCTGACCTGGTGGGATCTCAACGACGGGCTGCGCTTCGCGCCGGGCCAGGCCGTCCTGGTCTGCGAGAACCCTCGCACGCTCGAGGCGGTCGCCGAGCGGGGAGGGGAAGGCCCGGGCCTGGTGTGCAGCATGGGGCGGCCCAGTCTCGTGGTGCGCTCAGTGCTCGGGCTGCTGTGCGCCGCGGGCGCCCGGCTTCGTTACCACGGCGACTTCGACTGGCCAGGCGTCGACATGGCCAACGCGTGCGTCGAGGAGTTCGGTGCGCAGCCCTGGCTCATGAGTGCGGCGGACTATCTCACCGGACACGGCACGCAGCCGCTGGCCGGTGCCCCGGTCGAGGCGGTCTGGGATCCCGAGCTCGCGGCAGTCATGCGGACCCGCGGTGTCGCCGTGCACGAGGAGGCGGTGCTCGGCGTGGTGCTCGGCCGGTTGGACGAGCTCGCCCGCTGACCGGACGCCGACCGAGTCTGGCCCGGGTGAGCACCAGAGGGACGCTTCGAGTGGTGGCGGCTGCGATCTCGCGTATGCCGCCCAGCCGGCCCGGGAGCTGCTGGTGTGGTGGCGCATCCGGCGCGGTGGCACCCGGGTCAGCTCCTCCTGGCAGCGACCCCAGCAGCGACCCCAGCAGCGACCCCAGCAGCGACCCCAGCAGCGACCCCAGCGGCACGACCGGCGGATGATGGGCGGGTGCACCTCCTCGTCCCGCCGCTGGAGACCGTCGTGGCGGTCTGGCTGCGGCGGGCAACGCCGCCCGGATGTGGCAGCGTGCTCGACGCGCACGAGCTCGCCCGCCAGGCCGGCCTCGCCGACCCCAGGGCCGTCACGGCCTACGGCCACCTGCACACGCTGGCGCGCGTGGTGGTCGGCGCCGTGACGGGGCAGCCGCCGGGGGCGGTGCGCTTCGACCGCACCTGCCAGCAGTGCGGCGAGCAGCACGGCCGGCCCGTCGTCGTGGGCGACCCGCAGCTGCACGTGTCCCTGTCGCGCGCAGGGGACCGGGTGGCCCTGGCCGTGACGCGGGTCGCGCCCGTCGGAGTCGACATCGAGGCCCTCGCCGGTGCCGACTTCGAGGGCTTCGCTGGGGTCGCGCTCCATCCGGCGGAGCGTGCGTCGACCGAGTCGCTGGTGGGCGACCGTCTGCGCCGGCGCGCGCACGCGTGGGTGCGCAAGGAGGCCGCGCTCAAGGCACTGGGCACCGGGCTTGCCGTGGACCCCACCTCGTTTCCGGCGCCGGTCCCCGGGGTGGCCGCGACGGTCCTTGCGGGGCTGCCGGAGGTCGTGGTGGCCGACCTGGCGGTGGGTCCCGGTCAGGCCGGGGCCGTCGCGCTCGCAGGAGCGTCCCAGCCCGTCGTGGTCGAGGTGGCGCGGCTGGGCAGCGTCGGGAGCGGCATGCCGTGGAGCCACTGGTCGAGCAGGCCAGCCAACGGCATACCCGGCGCGGAGCGCTGCACGTGCTCGTAGAAGTCGGGCGTGGTGACCCAGCCGTGCCGGTGGCGCGTGGCCCAGTCCCGCAGCATGGGAAAGAACACGTCGTCGCCCACCGCGAGGCGCAGGGCGTGCAGCGTGAGCGCGCCCCGCTTGTAGAGCCGGTCGTCGAACATCAGGTCCGGGCCGGGGTCGGCCAGCACCAGGTCCTGGGGCAGCTGGGCCAGCCGGGCCCGATACGCGCGGGCCGTGCGGTCGGCTGGGATTCCGTCGGCCGCCTCGGACCACAGCCACTCCGCGTAGCAGGCGAAGCCCTCGTTGAGCCAGATGTCGCGCCAGGAGCGCAGGGTGAGGCTGTTGCCGAACCACTGGTGCGCCAGCTCGTGAGCGACGAGCCGTTCGTGTCGCCCGCGCCCGTCGAGCCAGTTGCGCCCGAACGTGGCCATGCCCTGTGCCTCGAGGGGGACCTCCAGCTCGTCGGCGGTGACGACAACGGTGTAGTCGGCGAAGGGGTAGGGACCGAACCGCTCGGTGAGCACCTGGAGCATCTGCGGCATACGTGCCAGGTCGGGCAGCGCGGTGCCCGTCAGCGCCGCGGGCAGCACGACTCGCAACGGCACCTCCGTCCCGGCGAGGGTGCGCTGGGTGTAGTGACCGACGTGCAGGGCTGCCAGATAGGTGGCCATCGGATCGCGCTGCTCGAAGGTCCGACGCGTGCGGCTGCCGCGTCGCCGGGTCACGGTGAGCAGACCAGTCGCGACCACCTCGTAGGGCGAGTCGCACTCGACGGTGATGCGGTAGGTGGCCTTGCTCCGCGGGTGGTCGTTGCAGGGGAACCACGTGGCGGCGCCGGAGGGCTGCGAGGCGACCAGCGCGCCGTCCGCGAGCTCCTCCCAGCCGACCGCCCCCCACCGGCTCGCCGCGGGCCCGGGGTTGCCGGCATACGTGACGCCGATCTCGGCCTCGCCCCCCATCTCCAGTGGCGCCGGCAGCCGCACGAGCACCCTCGCGCCGCGGTGTGACCACTTGGCCGGTATGCCGCCCACGGTGAGCCTGGTGATGCGCAGCCCGGCCAGGTCGAGGACCAGCCGGTCGAGGCGGACACGAGCTATGACCTTCAGGGCGGCGTGGCCCGAGAGGCGATTGCTGGCCACCTTGTAGGCAAGGTCGAGGTCGTAGTGCGCGACGACGTAGGTGGGGTCCCCGCGGTCGGGGACGTAGGGGTCGGCTCCTGCGTCGGGGGGATGTGCAGGAGCCTCACCCATCACAGGGACGCCTTCGCGGACCACGGCACGATGGGGTTGCCGCACCAGCGCGTGCCGGTGGGCACTGCCTCGCCCCGGAGCACGAGCGACCCGGGGCCCACGGTCGCGCCGGCGGCGATCCTGGCGGCCGGCAGGATGACGCTGTTGGGCCCGAGGGTTGCGCCGGCCTCCAGGATGACCGTGTCCATGCTCATGATTCGATCATGGAAGAGGTGGGTCTGCAGCACGCAGCCCCGGTTGACCGTGGCACCGTCGCCGAGATGCACGAGGTCGGCCTCCGGCAGCCAGTAGGTCTCGCACCAGACTCCGCGACCGATCCTCGCGCCGAGGCTTCGCAGCCACACGTTGATCGCGGGGGTGCCCGTCGCGGTCCACGCGAACCATGGACCGGCGACCATCTCCACGAACGTGTCGACGACCTCGTTGCGCCACACGAACCCGCTCCACAGCGGGTGCTCGACCGGCTGGATCCGCCCCACGAGCAACCACTTGGCGACCGTGGTGATGCCGGCGGCCACAGCACCGGCGACGCCGAGCACCAGCCCGCCGAGCAGCGCGGCCGCCCCCACACCCCATCGCTGCACCAGCCACTCCAGGGCCGCCAGGACCGTGACTGCGAGGGCGACGCTGACCATGACCGGAAGCAGGCGACACAGCTCGATGACGCCTCGCACGACTCGCAGTCGCGTCGGTGGCGCGAAGGTGCGCTCGTCGTCACTGCCCTGCGGCGCCCTTCTCAGCCGGACCGGCGGGCTGCCGAGCCAGCTCGACCCCGCCTTGGACTTCTCCG
>CALMNV010000095.1 GCA_937873285.1 uncultured Intrasporangium sp.
CCGACGACGATCCGGCCGGCGTCGATCGGCTCCAGCAGGTTGACGCAGCGCAGGAGCGTCGACTTGCCCGAGCCGGACGGACCCAGCAGGCCGATGACGCGGCCTCTCCGCAGCTCCAGGTCGAGTCCCTCGAAGACCGGCCGGCGGCCGCGCACGACGCGCAGGCCCCGGATCTGCACCGCCGGCCCCGGCCCGATATTCATCATATGATGAATTCTAGGCCTCGACGCGGCGTCCGTCCACCAGATGCAGCTGGAGGACAGGCCCCAGGCGCTCGACGATGTCGGCGTTGGATGCCTCGACGAGGGCGGGCACCTTGACGACGTAGCGCAGCACTGCCATCCCCAGCACCTGGGAGGCGGCGAGCGAAGCTCGCAGGGCGGCATCCGGCCCGCCGGTCGACGCGGCGATCCGCCCGAACACCTCGCGGGCCAGGAACTCGCGAAGCACCCGGGCCGACTCGTCGCTCGTCATGGCCGAGCGGACGAGCGCGGCGAAGCTCTGCCGCCGCTCCGGTGCGTCCCAGACCCGAAGGAAGGACTCGGCGACGCTCCACCCGAGCCGGTCCCGGCCCTGCGCCAGCACCGCGTCGACGACCGCCCCGGGGTCCACCGGCACGTCCAGGGTCTGGGCGAACAGCGCCGCCTTGCCCTCGAAGTAGTGGTGCACGAGGGAGGGATCCACGCCCGCCTCACGCGCGATCCCCCGCATGCTGACTTTGTCGTACCCCTTGGCAGCGAAGGACTTTCGCGCCGCCTCGAGGATGGCAGCCCGCGTGTCGACGCCACCGGGTCGACGGCCGCGCCCCTTCGGCGACGCCGCGCCGGCGCTCTGTGACGTCATGCGGTCAGGCTAGCCCGGCTCCGCGTCGTGGCCTGCGTATGCCGTGAGCCCCGCCGCGTGGCCGTCCTCGTCGGCTTCGGAGGCAGACGGCATAGGGTGTGCCGGTGGCCGAAGCACCCCTCGACCTGCCCCGCGTGTGGGTCGAGTTCTGCGACCCGGCCGACGCGGGGCAGCGCTTCCGGTGCGACCTCACGTGGCTGACGAGCAGCTGGACGTGCATCTTCGGGGCCGGCTGCCAGGGAATCTATGCCGATCGCCCCGACGACGGGTGCTGCACCCTCGGGGCGCACTTCACCGACGAGGCCGACCTGGCGCGCGTGGCGGCGGTCGTCGCCGAGCTGGCAGAGGACGAGTGGCAGCTCCACGAGGTGGGCACGGCGACCGGCTCCCGGGACGACTGGACCGAGGAGGAGGACGGCGCCTGCAAGACGAGGGTGGTCGAAGGGGCGTGCATCTTCCTCAACCGGCCCGGCTTCCCCGGCGGCGCCGGCTGCGCCTTGCACCAGCACGCTGTCCTCGCCGGCGCCCAGCCGCTGACCGCCAAGCCCGACGTCTGCTGGCAGCTGCCGACGCGCCGCGCCTACCGCACCGTGGAGCTGCCCGACGACACCAGCTACCTTGAGGTGACCATCACCGAATACGACCGACGCGGCTGGGGACCCGGCGGCCACGACCTCGACTGGTACTGCTCCGGCAACTCCGAGGCCCACATGGGCCGGGAGCCGGTCTACCGCTCCAACGCGGCCGAGCTCGTCGAGCTCATGGGCTCGGCAGCCTATGAGGAGCTCGTGCTGCGCGCCGAGGCTCACCTGGCCTCGGTGCGGGCGGTGCGCGCCCGCGGTGCCCGCAAGCTGCTTCCCCTGCTGGTCCACCCCGCGACTCTCGAGGCGCGGCCGGATCGGTGACCGGCGCGATCCCCTCCCCGAACATCTGGGGCTCGCCGGAGGTCTACGAGGTCGAGAACCTCGGCCTCGATCCGTCGGGCGCCATCGAGAGCGCGATGAGGCGCATCGCGGACTGGGCCGGCAAGCACGTGCTCGACATTGGCTGCGGTGCGGGTTTCCACCTTCCGCGGCTCGCCGTGACGGCCGCCTCGGTGACCGGCGTCGAGCCGCATCCTGCGCTCGCCGCCCTTGCGCGACAACGCGTTTGCGGTATGCCGCACGTCCGGGTCCGGGAGGAGGGTGCCGCCTCGATCGGCGTGCCGGACGCGTCGGTTGACATCGCGCACGCCCGCCTGGCGTACTTCTTCGGCCCGGGCTGCGAGCCCGGCCTGCGCGAGCTCGGGCGGGTCATGCGTCCGCGTGGCACGGCATACGTCATCGACCACGACGCAACGCGCTCGACCTTCGGGCGCTGGTTCCTCCGGGCGAGACCCGGGTATGACGCTCCGGCTGTCGAACGGTTCTGGGCGCGGAAGGGCTGGCAGCGGGAGCGGATCGACACCTGCTGGGCATTCGGCTCTCGTGACGACTTCGAAGCGGTCGTGCGCATCGAGTTGCCGCCGGATCAGGCCGAGCTGGCGCTTGCCGAGCGGCCGGCTGCCACCGGGGTCGACTATGCAGTCAACCTCTGGTGGCGCCGCTACTGACCGTGCTCGTCCTACCCTCGCCCCTCGCCCCCCCAACCCCACCCCCCCTCAAGTCGAGTGGCCGATTCCGCACGCCGCGCACCACCAGGTGCGTCCGCCGGGTCGGTGTACGACCACGCCACCCCTTCAAGTCGAGTGGCCGACTCCGCACGCCCCGCATCCCTCACCCCTGCACGGAACTGGCCACTCGACGAAGGGGGGCGCGCGTGGGCGCCTGCACGGAACTGGCCACTCGACGAAGGGGGGGGTGGGGTGGCGCGATTCTGCACGCCGCTCGACCGTCAGGCCGGGCCGTCACCGTCGGGCTCGGACAGCAGCCGCAACAAGGGGTCTGCGGCCGAGGGCTTGAGGCGGCCGCTCAGCAGCGCCCGCTGCGCCGTGGCGCGGGCCAGCGCCAGATAGGTCGGCCGCACGTGCGGAGCACGCGTCCGCAGCAGGTCGACGTGCCGGGCCACCGTGTCCGCGTCGCCGCGCGCCACCGGGCCGGTCCCCGCGAGCTCACCGAGGTGCAGGGCGTTTGACAGGGCCGCCGAGAGCAGCGGCTCCAGCAGGCGGGCCGGCTCCTCAACCCCGGCCACGGTGAGCAGCTCCATCGCCTGCGCTCCCAGCGTGACGAGGTGGTGCGACGCGTGAGTGAGGGCGACGTCGTAGGCGAGGCGGTCCTCTTCCGCCACCCACACCGGCTCACCGCCCATCTCGATGACGAGCGCCTCGGCGAGCGGACGGGCCAGATCCACGGTCGTCACGCCGAAGCAACAGTCCTGGAGCCGCTCGACGTCCATCGCCGTGCCGGTGAACGCCATGGCCGGGTGCACGGCCACCGGGATGAGCTGGCTCTCGGCCGCCGGCTCGAACACGCCGATGCCGTGGGCGCCGCAGGTGTGCAGCACGAGCTGCCCCGGTGTGAAGGTGCGCGTCGCGGCGAGGCCCGCGACGAGCTCGGGCAGCGCGTCGTCGGGCACGGCGAGGACGACAAGATGGGCACCGGCGACGACCTGCGGGACCGGAAGGACCGGCACCCCGGGAAGCAGAGCCTCGGCCCGCCGCAGCGACGCCTCGCTGACAGCGGACACACCGGTGACCCGGTGTCCCGCCCGCCGCAGGGCCGCGCCCAGCACGGCGCCGACCCGGCCGGCCCCGACGACGCCGACGTCGAAGCGGGCCGGGCGCTCGGCAGGGGTGCTCATCTGCGGCAGGCTACCGGCGAGCGGGCTGCTGGTGCGCCGACCGGCGCAGTGCCGAGCGATCCGGCCCTCGCTCTGCACCGCACCGCGGCCGTCTGGGCAGCCGGGCCTGCCTAGAGTCTCGGTGTGGGGTCGTTGGCGTGGCGTGAGGCCTGGCACGAGGCGCTGTATGCCGCCGGGTCGGGTTTCTACGTTCGGGCCGGCGGCCCCGCGGCCCACTTCTCGACCGCCGCCTCCGGCCCGACGGCTGCCGTGCTGGCGCAGGCGCTGCTCCAGCTCGCCCCCCGTCCCCCGGCTGTGGTCGTCGACATGGGGGCGGGGGCCGGCGAGCTCGCCACGTGCCTGCTCG
>CALMNV010000096.1 GCA_937873285.1 uncultured Intrasporangium sp.
CTCGAGGTCCTCCGGCACGAACGGGGTCGCGACGTCGAAGTCGTAGTAGAAGCCGTCGCGGATCGGCGGCCCGATGCCGAGCTTGGCGTCGGCGTTGACCTGTTGCACGGCCTGGGCCAGCACGTGCGCGGCCGAGTGGCGCAGCACCGCGAGCCCGTCGGGCGAGCCGATGCTCACCGGCTCGACGACGTCGCCCTCGGACAGGACGTGGACGAGGTCACGCAGCTCTGCGTTGACGCGGGCGACCACGACGTCGCGACCACCGGCGCCCGCCTGCTCGATCAGGTCGCCCGCCGTCGTCCCCACCGGCACCGATCGCGCGCTTCCGGCGACGGACACGGTGATCTCAGCAGGCACGGGGGGCGCTCCTTCGGTGCGGGAGGCTCGGTCGGTCGACGGAGCCGGAGGTAGGCCGCCGGGTTCCGGCGCACCTGCAGGGTATCGAGCGCCGCTGACGGGCCGCGACGCGGTTTCCGGTGGCCGGCGGGTCACCAGGTGTGCTCGACCACGGCGTGCACGTCCTGGCCGGAGCGGCTCTCGAGGACCGACACGGTGCGCCCCGGCTCGGACCCGGTGCGCAGCCGGACCGTCGAGGGCAGCCGGACCGGCCTGGTGAACGAGACCCGGCTGGTGAGCCCTGCCCGAGGCAGCCGGGGCCCGAGCGCGGCAACGACCTTGGCGTAGGAGTACATCCCGTGCGCGATGGCCGTCGGGAAGCCGAGGAGCCGGGCGGTCAGCGGATGCACGTGGATGGGGTTCCAGTCGCCGGAGACCGCGGCATACGCGCGGCCCGCGCCCGCCGGCACCTGCCAGACCGGCCCGCTCGCGACCTCCTCGACCAGCGCGAGGTCCGGTCGCTGCGCGGCACCGGTGTCCGGGTGCTGCGGCCCGCGGGTGAGGTAGGTGCTCGTGCCGAGCCACGCCGTCTCACCGCCGAGGCTCAGCTGCGAGACGAGGTCGACCTGGGTCCCCCGGCGGTGGGGCCGCAGGTCCCGTGCGCACACGTGGAGGTCGAGGGCGGCGCCGACGGGCACCGGCCGCAGCACGGTCACCGTGTTGGCCACGTGCACGGCACCGACGAGCGGCAACGGGAAGTCGGGCTGCCCCATCAGGGCCAGCTGGAGCGGGAAGGCGAGCAGGTGCGGATAGGGCACCGGCAGCTCGTCGCGCAGCGGGAAGCCGCAGAGCCTGGCGTAGCGCACGAGATGCGAGCGGTCGACCCGCACACCGCCGCGCACGGCCCGGGTGTCCGGCAGCGCCTGGGGGCGCTCTCGCGCACGGCGCAACGCCCCGGCATACCGGCTGCGCAGCCCAGGCGCGGCCGTGAAGGTCAGCTCGGCCGGCATGCTCACGACCCGAGCAGGCTCTGGCCGCAGACCCGCACCACCTGGCCCGTGATCCCGGACGCACCCGGCTGGCTCAGCCAGGCGACGGTCTCGGCGACGTCGCGCGGACTGCCGCCCTGCTGGAGCGAGCTGAGCCGCCGGCCGAGCTCCCTTCTCACCGGCGGGATCCGCGCCGTCATCTGCGTCTCGATGAAGCCGGGGGCCACGGCGTTGACGGTGACCCCCCGGTCGCGCAGCTGGGGCGCGAGCGCCTCGACGAGCCCGATGACGCCGGCCTTGCTCGCGGCATAGTTGGCCTGGCCCCGGTTGCCGGCGATGCCCGACACCGACGCCAGGCAGACGACGCGGCCGCCCTGCGCGATGCCGCCGGTGGCCAGGAGCGACTCGTTCATCCGCAGCACGGAGCGCAGGTTGACGTCGAGCACGCTGCGCCAGCGCGGCTCGTCGAGGTTGACGAGGAGCCGGTCGCGGGTGATCCCGGCGTTGTGCACGACGATGTCGAGCGACCCGTGCCGGGAGACGGCGTGCTCGACGATCCGGCCACCGGCGTCCGGCGCCGTCACGTCGAGCTGCAGGGCGGTGCCGCGCACGTCGTTGGCGACGCGGACGAGCGGCTCGCCCGCGGCCGGCACGTCGACGGCGACCACCGTCGCGCCGTCCCGGGCGAGGACCGCCGCGATCTCGGCGCCGATACCGCGGGCCGCACCGGTCACGACGGCCACCTTGCCGGTGAGCGGGGTGACCGGGTCGCCCGGCGCGTCGGCCTCGGCGCCCGAAACGCGCAGCGCCTGGCCGTCGACAAAGGCGGAGCGACCCGAGAGGAGGAACTGCGTGGCCGACCGCACGCCGCCGTGCGCGTCGCCCTGGGCGAGGACCAGGTTGGCGGTGGCGCCGCCGCCCAGCTCCTTGCCGAGGGACCGGGTGAAGCCCTCGAGCGCGCGGTGGGTCGCGGCGGCCGCGACGTCGGTCAGCGTGTGCGGGTCGGTGCCGATGACGACCACCCGACCGCCGGGGCGCAGCCGGCGGACCGCCGGCGCGCCGACGGCGCGCAGCACGTCGAGGTCGGCGGGGTCGGCGGCCTCGGACAGGTCGAGCACGACCGCGCCCAGGGGCGGGCCGGCGGCCGGGACCACCGTGACACCCGCGAGCGCGCGGTCCCGCAGCAGGTCCTCGACAGTGCGGGTGAAGCGGCCGCCGCCGGCGACGAGGACGGGACCCTCGCAGATCGGCGCGCCCGGCTCGTAGCGGCGCAGCCGAGGCGGCTGCGGCACACCGACGCGTCGGGCGAGCCGCGAGGTGAGCCCGGCGGCGAGTGCGGCGGCGAGCAGGTCGGCCATGCTCACGCCTCGACGATGGCGACGACGCCCTGGCCGCCGGCGGCGCAGATCGAGATGAGCCCGCGCCCGCCGCCACGCTCGTGCAGCAGCTTGGCGAGCGTGGCGAGGATGCGCCCCCCGGTCGCGGCGAAGGGGTGCCCCGCCGCGAGCGAGGACCCCGTCACGTTGAGCTTGTCGCGGTCGATCTCGCCGAGCGGCTCGTCCAGGCCGAGGCGCTCCCGGCAGAAGGACTCGTCCTGCCACGCCTTGAGCGTCGCGAGGACGGTTGCGGCGAAGGCCTCGTGGATCTCGTAGAGGTCGAAGTCCTGCAGGGACAGGCCGTTTCGCGCGAGGAGCCGCGGCACGGCATACGCCGGCGCCATGAGCAGGCCCTCCTGTCCGTGGACGAAGTCGACCGCTGCCGTCTCGGCGTCGACGAGGAAGGCCAACGGCTCCAGGCGGTGCTCGCTCGCCCACTGCTCGCTCGCCAGCAGGACGCACGAGGCACCGTCGGTGAGGGCGGTGGAGTTGCCGGCGGTCAGCGTGGCGCCCGCTCCGGTGCCGAAGACCGGGCGGAGCCGAGCGAGCGTGTCGACGGTCGAGTCGGGGCGCAGGTTGTCGTCGCGGGTCAGCCCGAGGAACGGGGTGACGAGGTCGTCGAAGAAGCCACGGTCGTATGCCGCGGCGAGCCTGCGGTGGCTCGCGGCCGCGAGCTCGTCCTGCTCCTGGCGCGAGATCTGCCACAGCGCCGCCGTCGCCGCCATGTGCTCCCCCATGGACAGCCCGGTGCGGGGCTCGACGTTCTCCGGGAACGCCGGCAGGAGGTGGGAGGGGCGCAGGCGCGACAGGGCCTTCAGCCGGGGGCCGGCGCCGCGCGCCCGGCGCGCCGCGAGCAGCGTCGTGCGCAGGTCCTCGTTCAGCGCCGCCGGCGCGTCGCTGGCCGTGTCGGCGCCGCCGGCGATGCCGGACTCGAGCTGTCCCAGGGCGATCTTGTTGGCCACGAGGACGGCGGCCTCCAGCCCGGTGCCGCAGGCCTGCGCGACGTCGTATGCCGGCGTGCGCGGGTCGAGCCTGCTG
>CALMNV010000097.1 GCA_937873285.1 uncultured Intrasporangium sp.
CGGGCGATCTCGCAGCGCCGCCGCTCGCCACCGGAGAGCGCCATCGCCGGGCTGTTCGCGGGCGCGTGGCTGGATCGCGTCCCGCGGCGGCCGGTCATGATCGCGTGCGATTGGGCGCGGGCAGCGGTCCTCGTCACGCTTCCGATCGCGCACTGGCTTGTCGACCTTACGTTCGCGCACCTCATTATCGCCGCGGCGTTGCTCAGCGTCGCGTCGACCCTTTTCGAGATCGCGGACCGGAGCATGCTGCCGTCGCTCGTGGATCGCGGAGAGCTGGTCGACGCCAACCGGATGCTGACCGCCGGCAACACCGTGTCGGAAGCGAGCGGGTTCGCGGCGAGCGGATGGTTGGTCCAGCTCGTGTCGGCGCCGGGAGCGCTCGTCGTTGACGCCGCGACGTTCGTCTGGTCGGCCTTTACCTTGCGCCGGATCGAGCAGCCGGAGACGGTCGGCCAGAGCGACGGCCCACGGGAGAACCTGCTGCGCGACATGCTCGAAGGGTTCCGCTTCGTGCGCGGGAGCCGGATACTGACGGCGCTGGCCGGTTCCCTGTTCGCGATGAGCTTCTCGGCTGCGCGGGGCCAGGACCTGCGCGCCGACCGTGACCTGCCGCAGCTGATCCTCGCCGGCAACGACCGGGTGGCACGGCAAGCGCGCACCCTCGACGTGCTGCGCCAGCAGGTCGACCAGCTGAACAAGGCCAACGCGCCGGCTGACCGGCGCCTCGGCACGCTGGCCGACCGAGCCACCCGACTCGCCGCCTCGGCGGCGACCACCGCGGTGCGCGGGCCGGCTCTCACGGTCAGCCTCGACGATGCCCACCGCTCGCTCGACTCACTGCCGCAGGGCTTCAGTGGCGACGACATCGTCGTGCACCAGCAGGACGTGCAGGCGGTCGTCAACTCCCTGTGGGCCTCGGGGGCCGAGGCGATGATGATCCAGGACCAGCGGGTCATCTCCACGAGCGCGGTCCGGTGCGTCGGCAACACGCTCATCCTCCAGGGCCGGGTCTACTCGCCTCCATATGTCATCAAGGCAGTCGGCAACGTGGCGGGCATGCAGGCCGGGCTCGACCGCGACCCGGGCGTGACGATCTATCGCCAGTACGTCGACGCCGTGGGGCTCGGCTACCAGGTCTCGACCGAGCCGCAGGCTCAGCTGCCCGCATACTCCGGGTCGGTCGACCTCACCCATGCGAGCGCGGTCCGCTGAGCGGCGGGGGCACGCCCGGCGTTGATCTACGCTGTCTCCCAGGCGGCGGCTGGCGCCCCACGCACGCGACCCGGCCCCCGCCGCGCCGCCCCGCACCCCAAGGACCGCCATGACGCCCCGCAGGATCCTCGTCGTCGACAACTACGACAGCTTCGTCTACACCATCGTGGGCTATCTCGAGCAGCTCGGCGCCGAGTGCGAGGTGCGGCGCAACGACGCCGTCCCGGTCGCCGACGTCGCGGCATACGACGGGGTGCTCGTCTCTCCCGGCCCGGGCACCCCCGAGGCGGCGGGACGCTCCATGGAGGTCATCCGCGAGTGCGCCCGCACCGAGACGCCGATGTTCGGGGTGTGTCTCGGCCACCAGGCCCTCGGCGTCGTGGCCGGGGCGCGCGTCGACCGGGCCCCCGAGCTGCTGCACGGCAAGACCTCGCTCGTGCACCACGACGGCACGGGCATGCTGGCCGGACTGCACTCGCCGTTCACCGCCACGCGCTACCACTCGCTGACCATCGACCCGACCACCGTGCCCGACGAGCTCCTCGCCACCGGCCGCACCGAGTCCGGCGTCGTCATGAGCGTGCGCCACCGGTCGCTGCCGCTCCATGGCGTGCAGTTCCACCCGGAGAGCGTCCTGACCGAGGGTGGTCACCGGATGCTCGCGAACTTCCTCGCCCTGTGCGGCGACGACGCAGCGGTGGCAAGGTCCGCCGGGCTCAGCCCACTGGTGTCGGCCGCGGTCTGACCGAGCTGACCGCGCTCACCGCGCTCGCCAAGCTCACCGCGCTCACCGCGTCGTCGCCGAGGCCGCGGGCGGCGTGGCCGGAGGGGTCACCGGCGCAGTGGTCGCTGTGGTGGTCGGCGGCGCCGGGGGCTGGGTCACCGTGGCAGTGACGGTCGGCGGCGTGGGCGGTGGCGTCTGGGCGACCTTGACGACGATCTGCGTGCCGAAGTCGACGACCTTGTTGACATCCGACATCTGCAGCACCGTGCCGGAGGACTTGTCCGCCGAGGGCACGTCCTGCTTCTTGTAGGTCAGCCGCAGCTGGTCGAGCTTGTTGGCCACGACCGCCCAGTCGCTGCCGACGAGGTCGGGCACCTGCACCTTGCCGGTGGCGACGTCGAGCACGACGGCGGTGCCCTTGGCGACCGTCTGCCGGGCGGGGGGCTTGGTCGCCACGACCTTGCCCTTGTCCTGGCCGGGGTCGTTGACCTGCTGGATGCTCGACACGGCCAGTCCGGCGGCTTCGACCGCCTTGCGGGCGTCGGCCTCGTTGAAGCCGGTGACGTCCGGGATCGCGACGGCGTCGGGGCCGGTCGAGACGGTGAACTGCACCGTGCTGTTCTGGGGCACCTGCACGCCGGCGGTCGGCGACTGGTCGACGACCGTCCCGGGCTGCGCCTCGTTGGCCGCCTGGGTGACCTTGCCCTGCAGCTTCTGTTGGCGCAGGGCCGACTCGGCCTGAGTCTGCTGCATGCCCTTCAGCGACGGGACGGCCACCTGCACGACGACGGGCGTCTGGCTGGCGAACCACCGCACGCCGCCCCACCCGGCCAGGGCGAGGATCGCGAGGACGAGCAGCGTGATGAGGACCGCGCGCCGGCCACCGCCTCGCGGCTCGCGCTCCTGCACCTCGTGCCCCACCGCCGGCAGACCGGCCGTGTTGCCGGCGTGACGGCCGACCGCGGGGTGCACGGCCGTCGGGGTGCCCGCGGAGGCGTATGCCGCCGGCATCGTCTGCGTCGGGACGGCCCCCAGCGCCGCTGCCGCACCGAGGGCGGCGGCGCTGATGGGCCGGCCGAGGCGCACGCTCTCCAGGTCGGCCCGGAAGGCGGCGGCGTCCTGGTATCGCGCGTCGCGGTCCTTGGCCAGCGCGTGGAGGGTGACGGCGTCGAGGTCGCCGCCGACGGCGTCACTCCACACGCTCGGCGGCTGCGGAGCCTCGCCGACGTGCTGGTAGGCGATGGCGACCGCGGAGTCACCCGTGAAGGGCGTGCGCCCGGTGAGCAGCTCGAAGAGCAGGCACCCGGTCGAGTAGAGGTCCGAGCGGGCGTCGACCGGCTGGCCCTGCGCCTGCTCCGGGGAGAGATACTGCGCCGTGCCGACGACCGAGTGGGTCTGAGTCATCGTGGCCGCCGTGTCGGCGATGGCCCGCGCGATGCCGAAGTCCATCACCTTGACGGCACCGGTCGAGGTGATCATGACATTGGCCGGCTTGATGTCGCGGTGCACGATCCCCATCCGGTGGCTGTAGGCCAGCGCGTCGAGCACCCCCTCCGTGACGGTGACCGCCTCGGCGGGTGAGAGACGGTGCTGCTCGCTCAGGCGCTCCCGGAGGGTCTGGCCGTCCACGTGCTCCATGACGATGTAGGGCACGGTGTGCCGCCCACCCTGGGGGTCGGTGACCTCGTCCTCGCCGGAGTCGAAGATCGCGACGATCGACGGGTGGTTCAGCCCCGCTGCCGACTGTGCCTCGCGGCGGAACCGGGTGAGGAAGCTCGGGTCCCTGGCGAGGTCGGAGCGCAGCATCTTGATCGCGACCTGCCGGCCCAGGCGGGTGTCCCGCCCCAGGTAGACGTCGGCCATGCCGCCGCGGCCGATGAGCTCCGCGACCTCGTAACGGCCGCCGAGGACGCGCGGGGTGGTGCTCATCGGCTGCCCTCCTGACGGGGCTCCTCCGGCCGGCGAGGGCCCTGACCGCGCGGTGGTTGGTCCGGTGTCTGCTGCCACGTGCTCCACGTCCTGTGCTCGTCGGTCCGGATGTGCATCAGTCACCCTTGCCCTTGCCAGTGCGCTCGTCGCGCTCCGGCGCCGTGCGCTTGTGCTCGTCGCGCTTCTGCTCGCTGCCGGGCACTGCCTTGGTCTGGCCCCGCCGCTGCCCGGCGCCGCCCGCGGTGTCCGTGCTGGGCTGGTCGCCCGCAGGGGCGTGGTCGGCGCCGGCGAGCGGGCCAGTGCTCGCCTCCCCCCCTGCGGCAGGCGGGCTCGGCGCCCGGCCGCTCGCTCCTGCCGCGGCGCCGCCTGCTCCGGCACTGCTCGCCCCTGTCGCCGGCAGCCGGATCGCGGCCGGCTCCGCGGGCGAGGCGGTCGGTGACGGCGCGGTGCCCGGTGTCGCGTCGGCGATCGAGGCGAGCATCCGGGCGCCGACG
>CALMNV010000098.1 GCA_937873285.1 uncultured Intrasporangium sp.
CCACATCAGCCTCGAGATCGCGGATCGGTCGGGTGTGCTCGCCAAGGTCGCGGCGGCCTTCGCCGACAACGACGTCTCCATCGAGACGGTGCGTCAGCAGCTGGTGCCCGGCAGCGAGGGCGGCGAGGGCGGCGCGGTGCTCGTCATCGTGACCCACACCGCCACCGACGCCGCGTTGCGCGCCACCGTGGAGGTGCTGCGCACCCTCGAGGTCGTGCGCGACGTCCTGTCGGTCATGCGCGTGGAGGGTTCGTGATGGCGGCCCAGTGGCGCGGTGTCATCGCCGAGTATGCCGAGCGCCTCCCGATGCTCGCAGGTGCGCCGGTCATCACCCTGCACGAGGGCGGCACACCCCTCATCGCCGCGGAGAAGCTCTCGTCGCTCGTGGGGGCCGAGGTCTACCTGAAGTACGAGGGGCTCAACCCCACGGGCTCCTTCAAGGACCGGGGCATGACCACGGCGATCTCGGTAGCGGCCGGCAAGGGGGTCAAGGCGGTCATCTGCGCGTCGACCGGCAACACGAGCGCCTCGGCGGCGGCCTACGCCACCAAGGCGGGAATGGCGTGCGGCGTCCTCGTGCCCGAGGGGAAGATCGCCCTCGGCAAGCTGAGCCAGGCGATCGCCCACGGCGCCACCCTGCTGCAGGTCGACGGCAACTTCGACGACTGCCTCACCCTCGCCCGCAAGCTCGCCGAGGCGTATCCCGTGGAGCTCGTCAACTCGGTCAACCCGGCCCGCATCGAGGGCCAGAAGACCGCGTCCTTCGAGGTGGTCGACGCCCTCGGGGACGCTCCCGACATCCACTGCCTGCCGGTCGGCAACGCCGGCAACATCACGGCATACTGGCGCGGCTACCGCGAGTACCTCGCCGACCACGAGGTCAGCGGGCAGCCCGGCCCTGCCACGCGGCTTCCCGCGATGTGGGGCTTCCAGGCTGCCGGGGCGGCGCCGCTGGTGCTCGGCCACCCCGTCGACGAGCCCGACACCATCGCCACCGCGATCCGCATCGGCAACCCGGCGTCCTGGGACCTCGCCGTCGCGGCTCGGGACGAGTCCGGAGGCCGCATCGCCGCCGTGAGCGACGAGCAGATCCTCCACGCGCACCGCTTCCTCTCCGCCGAGGAGGGTGTCTTCGTCGAGCCGGCGTCCGCGGCGTCGGTCGCCGGGCTGCTCGCCGGCGCCGAGGCGGGTCTGGTGCCGAGCGGGGCGCGGATCGTCGCGACGGTGACCGGCCACGGCCTCAAGGACCCGCAGTGGGCGCTGCGCACCGCTGACGGCTCCGAGGTGGTGCCGACTCGCGTGCCCGTCGACGCGGTCTCCGCTGCCCGCGCCCTCGGGCTCGAGGAGTGACGCGGATGCGGACGGTGCCCGCCGGCCGGTCCGTCGCCGTCCGCGTCCCCGGCAGCACCGCCAACCTCGGTCCCGGCTTCGACTCCATCGGCCTGGCCCTCGGCCTGTGGGACGACTACCTCTTCACGACGAGCGAGAGCGGGCTGCGGGTCGAGGTCACCGGTGAGGATGCCGCCGACGTGCCGACGGACGAGTCGCACCTCGTGCTCGCGACGATGTGGCAGGCCTGGCAGGTGCTCGGCGTCCGGCCGCCTCCGGGCCTGGCCCTCCGCGCGCGCAACGGCATCCCGCACGGGCGGGGACTCGGCTCCTCTGCGGCCGCGATCGTGGCGGGAGTCGTTGCCGGACAAGCCCTTTCGATGCCGTGTCTACCCAGCCGGGGGAGCGAGGTGCCCATCGACCGAGAGGTCGCCGGCGACCTGTCCAGCCGGATGGAGGGGCATCCCGACAACGCCTCGGCCAGCGTCCATGGTGGCCTCACGGTGAGCCTCATCCCGGACGAGTCGAGCGGGGACGTCGGCATCCGGACGGTCACCGCGAGGCCGCCGTTGCACCCCGACATCGAGGTCGTCGTCTTCGTGCCCTCGGCGCAGCTGCTCACCCGCACGGCGCGCGCGGTGCTGCCCCGGACGGTCCCCCTGGCTGACGCGGCGGCCAACACCGGCCGGGCCGCGCTGCTCGTCCACGCGCTCACCGCCGAGCCTCGGCACCTGCACGCGGCCACCCGCGACTGGCTGCACCAGGAGGCGCGGCGCGCTGCATACCCGCAGTCCATGACACTGCTGGACGCGCTGCGGCGGCAGGGGCACGCCGCCGTGGTCTCCGGCGCCGGGCCGAGCGTGCTCGTGCTGACGACCCGGGAGCAGGCAGCAGACGTGCAGCTGCCCGGGGGGCACGGCCCGTGGCGACGGATCATGCCCGGGGTGGCGCAGCGCGGCGCGTTCGTCACGGTTGCGTGAGGCACCGGGCTGAGCACTGTGGCGCCGACTGCCCTCCAGCCATGGATGGCGCACCACAGGCCCGCGTCTGCCCGATCGCCTGGCCCAGTCTGCGGCTCGCTCGGCGAGGGGTCACTCCACGTGGACGGAGCCGCTCACTTCAATGGTCTCGCCGGTCGAGGGCCGTGCCTCGAGGAACGCCGACAGGGTGTTACATTGATTCGGCACCACGGCCGCGTTGACGCAGGCGGTGCTCACGCCACGCGGGGTCCGAGGTCTCTCGTCTCTTAGCCAGCGCGTGTCACGTGCAATCCATGTCGGCCAGAGACGCTGGCCCAGAAACCCGGCCCGGTGGACGAGTCCCAGGCCGCGACGAGGGGGAAGGATCCTTCGTGTCAGAGACCACGACCCGTCCAGTGTCCGGCCTGTCGGCCATGAGGCTGGACGAGCTCAAGGGCGTCGCGTCGTCCATGGGCATCACCGGCGTTGCGAAGATGCGCAAGAGCGATCTCGTCACGGCCATCCGAGCCCGTCAGGCGGGGCAGCCCGCCGAGCCGAAGCCGGCTGCGCAGGACGCCTCCTCGGACTCGGCCGCGGCGCGACCCGCCGCCTCCGTGGGCGGGCCGGCTGACAGCGCCGAGTCCTCCCCGGCGGCGCCGGAGGCCGCCTCACGGTCGGCCGACCAGTCGACATCAGACGGTGAGCGGCGCTCCCGTGACGAGGGGTCGGGCGTCCTGACCGAGGCGGTCGATGCGGCCCTTCGCGACCGGCAGCTGGCCAGAGAGGGCGGCATCGGCGAGGGCCGCCGGCGCCGCGCCCGCCAGGCCGAGCGGCGCGACGCCGGTTCGGCGCCGGGCGAGCCCGGCGGTCAGCCGGCGCTGGGAGCGCAGCCGCACGGTCAGTCCGCGCAGGGAGCCGAGCAGGGACGCGCGCAGGAACAGCGCGCGGCGCAGCAGCGGGCGCACGCAG
>CALMNV010000099.1 GCA_937873285.1 uncultured Intrasporangium sp.
CTGGGCCGGATCGTGCTGGTACTACCTTCGCTACCTCGACCCGGCGAACGACGAGGCGCTGGTGGACCCGGACAACGAGCGCTACTGGATGGCGCGCCAGGCCACGCCGGTCGCGGGCGCCCCCGCGGGCACCGTCGACCCCGGCGGGGTGGACCTCTACGTCGGGGGGGTGGAGCACGCGGTGCTGCACCTGCTCTACGCGCGCTTCTGGCACAAGGTGCTCTTCGACCTCGGGCACGTGTCGAGCGAGGAGCCGTTCCGCACGTACTTCTCCCAGGGCTACATCCAGGCGTGGGCGTTCACCGACTCGCGGGGGCAGTACGTGCCGGCCGTGGAGGTCGCCGAGTCGCCCGGACCGGACGGCGAGCCGGTGTTCACCTGGCAGGGCCAGCCCGTGCGGCGCGAGTACGGCAAGATCGGCAAGTCGCTGAAGAACTCGGTGAGCCCGGACGAGCTGTACGACGCCTACGGCGCCGACACCTTCCGCGTCTACGAGATGTCGATGGGCCCGCTGGAGGTCTCCAAGCCGTGGGAGCTGCGGGCCGTGGTCGGCGCCCAGCGCTTCCTGCAGCGTCTGTGGCGCAACGTCGTCGACGAGGAGACCGGCGAGGTGCTCGTCGGCGACGTCGAGACCGACCAGGCGCTGACGACCCGGCTGCACCAGACGATCCAGGGCGTCCGCGCGGACTACGAGGGCCTGCGCTTCAACACGGCCATCGCCAAGCTCATCGAGCTCAACAACGCGGTGACCAAGCTCGACGTGCCGCCCCGCGAGGTGGTGGAGGCGCTCGTGCTCATGGCGGCACCGGTCGCGCCGCACGTGGCGGAGGAGCTGTGGGAGCGTCTCGGCCACGAGGGCGGCCTCTCCCGAGCGCGCTTCCCCGTCGCAGACCCCGCGAAGGTCGTCCTCGAGCGCGTCACCTGCGTCGTGCAGGTGAGGGGGAAGGTCCGCGACCGGCTCGAGGTGCCGCCGGACATCTCCGAGGGCGACCTGCGCGAGCTGGTCCTCGCGCGAGAGAAGGTCAGGGCCGCCACGCCGGACGGGATCCGCACGGTCGTCGTGCGCGCCCCCAAGCTCGTCAACGTCGTGCCTGCCTGAGCCAGCGGCGGAAGGAGCCGGACGTGAGCGTCAGGATCGTCACGGACTCGACGGCATACCTGCCGGATGACGTCGTGCGACGGCACGGGATCGAGGTGGTGCCGCTTCATGTGATCGTCGGCGGCAAGGACCGCGTCGAGAGCGACATCCGCCCCGAGGAGGTCGCCGAGGCGCTGCGGTCCTACACCGTCGTGACCACCTCCCGACCGACGCCGCAGGCGTTCGCGGCCACCTACCGGCGTCTCGCCGAGGAGGGGGCCGGGGCGGTCGTGTCCGTCCACCTCTCCGGCGCGATGTCGGGCACCGTCGAGGCGGCGCGGCTGGCCGCCGCCGAGGCGCCCGTCCCGGTCGAGGTCATCGACTCCCAGACCCTCGGCATGGCCATGGGGTTCGCCGTCGTGTCCGGCGCGGAGGCGGCCGCGGGCGGCGCCGCCACCGAGGACGTCAGCCGGGCGGTCACCGGACGTCTCGGTCGCACGGACGTCCTCTTCTACGTCCACACCCTCGAGCACCTGCGTCGGGGCGGGCGCATGGGGGCGGCCGCCGCCCTGCTCGGCTCCGCGCTCGCCATCAAGCCCATCCTCGCGGTCCGCGGCGGACGCATCGTCGCGCTCGAGAAGGTGCGCACCTCGGCCCGCGCCATCGCCCGCATCGAGGCGATGGTGCACGAGCACGTCGCGGCGACCGGGCTGGCCGTCGACCTCGCCGTCCACCACCTGGCCGCCGCCGAGCGGGCGGAGTCCGTCGCAGAGCGTCTGCGGACCTCCCTTGCGCAGGCGGCCGAGGTCCTCGTCGTCGAGCTCGGAGCGGTCGTCGGTGCACACGTCGGCCCCGGCACGGTCGCGATCGCCGTCTCGCCGCGTCCCGACGTGCCGTGGCCACCCGGAGGGGCGGGGGCGACGGCGTGACCGGGGCGACGGCGTGACCGGGGTGACGGCGTGACCGGCGGTGTGCTCGCCGCCTGGGCGGGCGCCGTCGGTGCGGCGTTCCTGCTCGGCTCGGTCAACCCGGCCACGCACATCGCCCGGCTGCTCGGGCGCGACGTCGCCGCGTCCGGGTCCGGCAACCCGGGCGCCACCAACGCCGGTCGGGTGCTCGGCCGCCGGTGGGGGGTCGTGGTGGGGGTCCTCGACGTCCTCAAGGGCCTCGTGCCCGCCTTCGCCGCCGGCCACTGGCTGGGGGCGCACGCCGCATATGCCGCCGGGCTGGCCGCCGTGCTCGGCCACGTGTGGTCCCCGTTCCTCCGG
>CALMNV010000100.1 GCA_937873285.1 uncultured Intrasporangium sp.
CGAACGACCGCGCCGGAGCGGGTCGCGACCTCCTCTGCCGCGCGTCTCAGAGCACCGGCCAAGTCGTGCTCGTCGCCGCTCAGCACTCGTACGGTCAGCCGGGACTCCTCGAGGGCGCGCTCGGCCGCCAATGCGATCTGCTGGACGACGGCCGGACTACTCCGTTCCCAGCTCAGGCCTGCAGTCTGCGACCGGATGAACGACAGCTCCTGCATCAAGCCGTCGTGCAGCTCCCGCGCCGCGCGCTCCCGCTCCTTCAACACCGCTCCCTCGGCCAAACCGTGCCAGTAGTTCTCGATCTCCCGACCAGCGCCGAGGAGGAACAGCAGGTAGCTACCGAGGCGGAGGAAGTCGCCGGTGTCGACCATGTCGGTATAGGCGGTGGGATGCAGCGAGAAGCTGAGTCGAGAGAAACCGGCGAGGATGAAGCCGGCCACAAGGGCGGCCGTCAGCGGGCTGGGGTCCTCCCCTTGGCGGTAGACGAACCCGCCTGCGCCCAGCCAGAACAGGGCCATGAGGACGAGCTGGCCGACCAGGAGCACGGCGTGCGCCTCCACTGTCGGCTCGCCGGTCGGCCGGATGACGGTCGTGACGGCCAAGGGCAACCTGTCATGCAAGAGGAGGACGGTGCACGCCACCAATGCACCAGACCCGAGATGGGCGGCGACCATGCGGAGTGCGACCCCCTGCGCCCTGACCCGGCGCGGTCGCGCCAGCGAGGCCCAGACGATCGCCGACGCGGCCATCACCCGCAGGAGGAGGGGCGCCCAGGTATGGGACACCGTGCTGCCGGGGGCACCCCCCGTGGACAGCGCGACCACGAGGAACAGGTTCGCCGCCCCGAGCATGCCTATGGCGTAGGCCAGCACGAGGTCACGTGCGAGGTTCGTCCGACGGAACCGTAGGTAGAGCAGATGCGTGACGAGAAACGCGATGAGGGCCTGGGCGGTCTCGATGACAGCCCGCAGCTCCGAGTTCGTGAAGGTGAGGCGCACGTCGGGAGCCACGTTGAGTGTCAACGTCACAACGGCGCCCAGGGCGGCCGCCGTGAACGCCAGATCCCGGATGCTCGGCTCCAGGGTGACGCCGGTCATGCGAACCAGCGTGAGAGACATGATCACCACGAGGCCGATGACGGTCACGCCGACATCGACCGGCTCTCCCCGGACACCCTGCACCGTGGTGAGCAGGGGAGCGACGAGGGCGGCTCCGAAGAGCACAGCCACTCGCCGTCGTGTCATACCCGGCGAAGCGTCGAAACTCGACGCCCGGATGGTCGCCGCCCCGGCCGAGCCGTGTAATGCCGCCGCGGCCCAGAGGACGCCGGAGAGGAGGAAACCGGCGTCGATGGGCGTCCCGTCCTCGTAGGTCCCGGCCAGCTGCGCGGCGAGAAACGCCGTGTCAGCCACCAGCAGACTGACGAGCCCGATGATGCACAGCGAGGCGGGCGCCTGAACGCGCCCCGCAAAGGCGAGCCGAGCAGCCACCGCCACGAGAATGACGTCCATCGTCGGGTAGACGAGTGAGATCGCCCGCGCCACCGCGCTTAGCTCCGGATCCTGCGCCATGGGTTGCAGGATCAGCACCCACACCACTGTTCCGACGCCCGTCGCCACGATCGCCGCGTCGATGAATGCCGACCGGTCCCGGCCCGGCATTGTGCGCCGGACCTGCAGCCCGACTCCGACGGCCAGCGCCGGGTATGCCGCGAGATACGAGAC
>CALMNV010000101.1 GCA_937873285.1 uncultured Intrasporangium sp.
GACCGGCCTCTCCATCGTGATCGCGGCGTTTACCGGCGGCTATCTCACCTCACGGCTCGCCGGAAGCGCCGTGCGCTCCGGAAGCGCCGTGCGCCCGGGGTCCGTGCCGCTGCGGGCAGCGGCGCTCCTCGTCGTGGCGCTGTGCGTGCTGCCCCTCGCGGTCGTGGTGGTGGAGGCGGTCAAGGCGGGACCGGGCCGGGCCGCGGAGGTCCTCTGGCGTCCACGGCTCGCCGAGCTCCTCGTCAACAGCACCGCGCTCGTGGCCCTCACCGTCACCCTCACCACGGTGCTCGGGGTCGGCGCCGCCTGGCTGGTCGAGCGCACCACCCTGCGGGGGGCGCGCTTCTGGCGGGTCGCGCTCGTGTGCCCGCTGGCGGTGCCGGCGTTCGTCAACAGCTACGCGTGGATCTCGGTGCGCCCGCAGCTGGAGGGGCTCTCGGGGGCGGTCCTCGTCACCTCGCTGTCCTACTTCCCCTTCGTCTTCCTTCCCGTCTCGGCCGTGCTGCGGGGTCTCGACCCCGGCCTGGAGGACACCGCTCGCACGCTCGGCCTCGGACCCTGGCGCACCTTCGGGCGCGCGGTGCTGCCGCAGCTGCGTCCTGCCCTGCTCGGCGGGATGCTCCTCGTGGCGCTGCACCTGCTCTCGGAGTTCGGGGTGCTCGCCATGCTCCGGTTCCCGACATTCACCACGGCCATCCTCGAGCAGTACCAGGTGGCCTTCAACAGCACGGCGGGCAGCCTTCTGGCCTCCGTCCTCATCGTGCTCGCCCTGGGCCTGCTGACCGTCGAGATGCTGCTGCGCGGCACCGCCCGCCACGCCCGGGTCGGTCGCGGCTCCGCCCGCCGCCAGGCGCCCGTGCCGCTCGGTCGAACGGCGCCTCTCGCCCTGACCGGGCTCGGCGTGCTCGTCGCGCTCTCCTTGGGCGTCCCCGCCCTGAGCGTGGGCCGGTGGCTGCTCACGGGTGACACCGCCACCGACCCCGCCCTCCTCGCCCGGACCCTCTGGGGCACCCTGCGCCTCGGCTTGGTCGCCGCCCTGCTCGCCACCGTCGCAGCGTTCCCCATCGCGTGGCTCGTCGCCCGCTCGCGGTCCTGGTTCGCCGTCACCGCCGAGCGGGCCACCTACGTGGCCTCGTCGCTGCCGGGCGTCGTCGTGGGGCTGGCGCTGGTGGCGCTCACCGTGCAGTACGCCCGCCCGTTCTACCAGACGAGCCTCGTGCTCGTCCTCGCCTACACCATCCTCTTCCTGCCCCGGGCGATGGTGGCCATCCGGGCGGCGATCGCTCACGCGCCGCCCGACCTCGCGGAGACGGCCCGCTCGCTCGGGGACGGGCCGCTCCGCACCTTCGTGCGGGTGCAGCTGCCGCTGACGATGAGGGGCGTCCTCGCCGGCTGCTCGCTCGTGTACATCGCGGTGGCCACCGAGCTGACCGCGACCCTGCTGCTGGCCCCGACGGGCACGCAGACGCTGGCCACAGCGTTCTGGAGCTTGAGCGAGTCGCTCGACTACGCCGGCGCCGCGCCGTATGCCGCTGCGATGGTGCTCTTGTCGGCGCCGCTGATCTACCTGCTCCTGCACCGCGGCGAGGAGGAACAACTGCCGTGACGTCCCTGACCATCTCCAACATCGAGGCGTCCTATCGGGGCGTCCCGGTCCTGCGTGGCGTCGACCTCGAGGTCGCCGCGGGCTCCACCACCGCGATCCTCGGCTCGTCCGGCTGCGGCAAGACGACGCTGCTGCGCGTCGTCGCCGGCTTCCTGCGCCCCGACGCCGGCCGGGTGGCCCTGGGCGGCCGGATGGTGGTGGACGGCGGCGTGTGGGTTGCCCCCGAGCGACGCGGCCTCGGCTACGTGGCCCAGGAGGGCAACCTCTTCCCCCACCTGGACGCGGCGCAGAACATCGTCTACGGGCTGCCACGCCGGGAGCGCCGGGCCCGGGCCCGCGTCGGCGAGCTGCTGGAGCTCGTCGGGCTGGACCGGGCCCTCGCGACCCGGCATCCGGACCAGCTCTCGGGCGGCCAGCAGCAGCGGGTGGCGCTCGCCCGGGCGCTGGCCAGGCGACCCGGGGTCGTCCTGCTCGATGAGCCCTTCTCCTCCCTCGACGCCGCGTTGCGCACCTCGACCCGCGAGGCTGTCGCTGCGGCGCTGGCGCACGAGGGGGTCACCGTGGTGCTGGTGACCCACGACCAGGGCGAGGCCCTCTCCTTCGCCGACCAGGTCGCCATCCTGCGCGACGGGCGCGTCTCCCAGGTCGGATCCCCCGCGGAGGTCTACGAGGCACCCGTCGACGCCCAGCTGGCCGGCTTCCTCGGCGACGCCGTGGTCGTGCCCGGGCGGCTCGACCGCGGAACGGTGACCTGCGCGCTGGGCCGGCTGCCCGTCCAGGAGCCGGCCGGCGGTGACGGGCCTGTGGAGGTGCTCATCCGGCCGGAGCAGGTCAGGCTCGTCGACCTCGGCGAGGGCCTCGACGCCGAGGTCGTCGGCGTGTCCTACTTCGGGCACGACGCCCTGGTCTCTCTGCGGCTGCTCGGCGGCCGCGGGCCGGGCTGGGCGGGGTCGTCGTCACCGGCTGGGATCAGCGCCCGGGTCATGGGGACGCAGGCGCCCGCGGTGGGCGCCCTCGTCGGTGTGTCGGCCGCCGGCAGCCGGGTGCGCGCCTTCCCGGCGCTCGGGCCGGTCGGGCCGCGGGATGCGCCGGACGACGCGAGCGCCCGGACCGGGTCGTAGCCGGGGGTCGCGGGCACTACCCGCCGGCTGCGTGCACGACGGCCGCGGCCACCAGGGCCACGGTGAGGCTCGCCTCCACGCCGGCGCCGAGGACGTCTCCGGTCACGCCGCCGAACCGGCGCACGCAGCGCCGCCGCAGCAGGACGCCGGCACCCAGGCCGGCGGCCGCCGTCACGAGGGGCGAGGCCCACGCCGGCAGCAGCGGTGGGCGCGCCGGCCACGTCGGTGCGGCCAGCGACACGAGCACCGACACGAGCACCGACACGAGGGCCAGCACGAGCGCTGCGGCCAGAGCCGCGGTCGCGCCGACCGACCCGGCCACCATGGCGCCGAGACCACCGCTCTGCGCCGGAGGCACGCCGCGGCGGCACGACCACGCGAGCGTGTGCCTGGAGGCGAGCAGGGCCACGCCGGCGAGGACGGTGCCGCCGGACGTTGGCACGAGCGCGGAGAGGGCGGTCACCTGCAGCAGCAGCGCCAGCACGACCGCGGCCACCCCGGAGGGCCCGACGTCGGACTGCTTGAGCACCCGCAGCGAGGCGACCGCGTCGTAGCCACACGACAGTCCGTCTGCGGTATCCGCCAGGCCGTCCAGATGCATGCCCCTGGTGTAGAGCGTCCCCGCCGTGACCACGAGCGCGGCCGACAGGGCGGCGGGCACCCCCACCTCGGCCGCGGCGTGGGCGCCCCACAGCAGGGCCAGCATGGGCACGGTGGTGACAGGGGCGAGCAGCATGGCCTGCCCCGCCGAGCGTCGGTCCACCTCCGGGAGCCGGCGCACGGGCAGCGCCGTGAGCAGACCGAACGCCAACCGCGCCGCGTTCACGGTCCGACGACCGGAGCCCGGCTGAGGTCGAGGACTCGTCCTGCCACCACGAGGACGACGCGGTCGCTCACCGCGGAGAGCGCGGCGTTGACCCGGCCGAGCTCGTCTCCGAACAGGCGCCCCGAGGCGGTTGGGGGCACGAGCCCGAGGCCCACCTCGTTGCTGACCGCGACGACGTCGGTCGGCGCGTCCCGCCACGCGTCGACGAGGTCCTCGCGGGCCCGAGCGACGTGGCGGGA
>CALMNV010000102.1 GCA_937873285.1 uncultured Intrasporangium sp.
ATGACCCGGTCGATCGCCTCGTCGAGCGCGGCGTTGTCGATGATCTTCTGGTCGCCGCGCGCAGTGAGCAGGGCCGCCTCGTTGAGGACGTTGGCGAGGTCGGCGCCGGTGAAGCCCGGCGTGCGGCGGGCGACGGCGAGCAGGTCGACGTCGGGCGCCATCGGCTTGCCCTGGGCGTGCACCTCGAGGATGCGGTGGCGGCCGATCATGTCGGGTGCGTCGACGGCGATCTGCCGGTCGAAGCGACCGGGCCGCAACAGCGCGGGGTCGAGGATGTCGGGCCGGTTGGTGGCCGCGATGAGGATGACGTTGGTCTTGACGTCGAAGCCGTCCATCTCGACGAGCAGCTGGTTGAGGGTCTGCTCCCGCTCGTCGTGGCCACCGCCGAGGCCGGCGCCGCGGTGCCGGCCGACCGCGTCGATCTCGTCGACGAAGACGATCGCGGGGGCGTTCGCCTTCGCCTGGTCGAACAGGTCGCGCACCCGCGAGGCGCCGACGCCGACGAACATCTCGACGAAGTCGGAGCCGGAGATGGAGTAGAACGGCACCCCGGCCTCGCCGGCGACCGCCCGGGCGAGCAGGGTCTTGCCCGTGCCCGGCTGACCATAGAGCAGCACGCCCTTGGGGATCTTGGCGCCGACGGCGAGGAACTTCGCCGGCTCCTGGAGAAACTCCTTGATCTCCTGCAGCTCCTCGATGGCCTCGTCGCATCCGGCCACGTCGGCGAAGGTCACCTTCGGGGTGTCCTTGGTGGCGAGCTTGGCCCGGGACTTGCCGAACTGCATGACGCGGTTGCCACCGCCCTGCATCTGGCCCATGAGGAACCAGAAGAGGCCCAGGATGATGATGATCGGCAGGATGGACGCGAGCAGCGTGCCCAGCCAGCTCGGCTGGTCGATCTGGTCGTCGACGCCCTTCGGCGGTGGCGTGGAGTTGAGCGCGGACACGACCTCGGCCCCGCGGGCGGTCACGTAGTAGGCATAGACGGTCTTGGCGTCCTTGACCCGGTTGTCGCTCGAGGTGTACGGCGTCTTGAGCGTCAGCTCCATCCGCTCGTTGTTGAGCAGCTTGGCCGACTCGACGTTGCCGGAGGTGATCTGCTTCATCGCCGCCGAGGTGTCGATGCGCGGCACACCGGAGCCGGTGAAGGTCATCCCCACGACGAGTGCCGTGATGAGGATGAGGATCCACACCAACGGCGTACGGAAAATGCGCTTTGCGTCCATGTACGTGCGAGGCGAAGCGCCCCGGTCCTCCTGCTTGTCGGGTGACGATGTCGCTCGGACAACGTGCGGCTTTCCTCCAGTGTTCCGCATGGCTGCCCGCCTTGGCGAAGCGGTGCCTCGCCCAATGCTCGGGACTACCACGCGATCGACCCCGCCGACCCCGCCGACCCCGCGGACCACGCGGACTGGACCTCCGAGACCAGGCTGACGATCGACCTGGTGGGTCGACGGCCGCGACGTCCAGCAGGCGGGCCCGGCGTCGGGTCAGGAGGTGGCGGCGCGCAGGGCCTCGAGGACCCGGCTGTCGATGCCGTCCGGGCTGAGCCGAGACTCGTAGTTGGCCTGCCCGGCCCAGGCGGCGAGCGCGGCCGACACCTCCGTGCCCGGCGGCACCGGATGCCCCAGCTGCTCGAGCCGCTCGGCCACCTCGTCGGCGAGGGGCCCGGTGAGCGGCTGGACGTCCTCCGGATGGCCGAAGAGCAGCTCCCACTCGCCGAGCAGCCGGCCGAGCTCGGGCACGGGGTCGGCGTGGTCGTCGACGCGCAGATCGGCCAGCACCCCGCTCGCGTCGTAGCCGGCGCCCGGCTGCACGGCATACATCGCCGCGCTCTGCCGCCCGCGGGAGTCGCCACCGGCGGCGTCCCCCGCCTCGAGGGCGGCGAGGAGCCGCCGCGGCAGCGCCTGGCCGTCGGACTGCAGCCAGGCACGCTCCATCTCGGCGACGACCTGCGGCCCGACCAGGATGTTGCCCTGGATGGCGTATGCCGTCTCGCCGGCCTCGCGGGACACGCCCCCGGCCCACGCGAAGCACTCCGGCCCGGTGAAGGTGGCCGCCCCGGCCGGCCCGACGACGCCGACCTGCCGGTGGGCACTGCCCTCGTCATCGGCGACGGCGGCCGCGAGCGCCGAGTCGGGGGCCTCTCCGGCAGCGAGCCGGCCGAGCAGCTCGTCGAGGTAGGCGACGCGCGCGAGTGACTGGGTGGCGACGGCTCCGACGCCGGTCCGCGCGGCCGGCACGACCGCGCCGACCGCGAGGAACTTGCTGGCGACGGCCACGCCGAAGGCATCGCCCTGGCGGGCGACGATGGAGAAGGTCATCGGCGGGGCCTCACTCGTAGACGTGCGGAGCCAGGGTGGCGACGCAGCGCAGGTTGCGGTATCGCTCGGCGTAGTCGAGACCGTAGCCGACGACGAACTCGTTGGGGATGTCGAACCCCACGTAGCGCACGGGGACGTCGACCTTGACGACGTCGGGCTTGCGCAGCAGGGCGCAGACCTGGACGGAGGCCGGCCGGCGGGACTCGAGGTTGGCCCGGATCCACGACAGGGTCAGGCCCGAGTCGATGATGTCCTCGACGATGAGCACGTGCTTGCCGGTGATGTCGACGTCGAGGTCCTTGAGGATCCGCACGACGCCCGAGCTCTTCGTGCCCGACCCGTAGGACGAGACGGCCATCCAGTCCATCGGCGCCGTGCCGGGCAGGGCCCGCATGAGGTCGGCCATGACGACGACGGCGCCCTTGAGCACCCCGACGAGGAGCAGGTCCTTGCCCTCGTAGTCACGCCAGATCTCGGCGGCGAGCTCGGTGAGGCGGTCCTGGATCTGCTGCTCGGTGAGCAGGACCTTCGCCAGGTCGTCCACCATGTGCTCGATGTCCACGAAGGCTCCTCGTCTCGGGCCGCCTCCGACGTCGCGGCCGCGGGACGTCGGAGGACCGGGTTGGCGGGTTGGCGGGTTGGCGGGTCGGCCTATTCAACCCCACTGCGCAGCGGCGCCCCACCGGGCAGGGGCTGGAAGCGGATGGCCCGGCGCTCGCGGGCCACCGCGATGCCGCCGGGCACGTGCAGCGGGCCCTGCCCGTGCCAGGAGGTGAGCAGCGCATCGAGCGACTCCACGTGCGCGGCACTGACATCGCCGAGGGGGGCGCCGGCCTCGGCGGCGAGCAGCCGCCAGACCCGGGTGCGGATCGGCCTCGGCAGCGCCGCCAGCGCGTCGAGGTCGACGCCCGGGTGCCCCTCGGCGGACGGCAGCGCGGCGCGCGCCTGGCGCGCGAGGCACTCGAGGTGGTCGGCGTCCTCACGCAGCAGGTCGGCGCTGCGGGCGAGCGCCGCTGCGAACCCGGGCCCCAGCTCACCCTCGAGCACGTGGAGCACCCGCCGGGCACGGACGCGGCGAAACGAGTCGTCGGCGTTGTGGGGGTCCTCCCAGGGCTGCAGTCCGGAGGCCGCGCACGCCGCCAACGTCGTCGCGCGCGGCAGGCACAGGAAGGGGCGCACGAGTCGGCCGCGGCGGACCGGCATCCCGGACAGGGAGCGGGCACCCGAGCCGCGGGACAGGCCGAGGAGCACCTGCTCGGCCTGGTCGTCCCGGGTGTGGCCGAGGAGGACGAGACAGGCTTGGTGCCGGTCCGCCACCGCCTCCAGCGCGGCGAACCGCGCGGCTCGCGCATCCGCCTCCAGCCCGGCCCCGGTGGTGGCCACGGTGACGGGTGCCACCTCGACGGGCGCGAGGCCCAGGTCGCTGCACGCCGCCGCCGCCCGCTGGGCGACGTCGGCCGATCCCTCCTGCAGGGCGTGGTCGACGACGACGGCGCCGGCCCGCAGTCCCGCCCGCGGCGCCTCGAAGGCAAGCGCTGCGGCGAGGGCGAGCGAGTCGGGCCCGCCCGAGCAGGCGACGAGGACGAGGGCTCCGGTCGGCGCGTCGCTCAGGTGCTCACGCACCGCGAGGCGGGTGGCGGCGACGGCGGGGTCGGGGCCGGTCATCCTTCGCCGTGGACCCGGCGGACCCAGGCGGCCGGCTCGAGGATCTCCGCGGGCCGCGGCAGGGTCTGCGGCGACGTCCACACGGCGTTGAAGCCCTCGCGACCCACCTGGGCGGTGACGGCGCGGACGAAGGCCGCCCCGTCCCGGTACTGCCGCAGCTTGGCCTCGAGGCCCAGCAGCCTGCGCAGGATCCGGTCGATGCCGACGGAGCTGGCCCGGCGCTCCTCGAACTTGGCCCGGATCGTGGCCACGGTGGGGATGGCGCGGGGGCCGACGTCGTCCATGACGACGTCGGCGTGGCCCTCGAGGAGGGACATCACCGCGGTGAGCTCCGCGAGCCGCTGCTTCTGCTCGGGGGTCGCGAGCAGCTGCGCGAGCCCCTCGCCCGAGCGCAGCGTCTCGGGCAGTGCTCGGGTGAGCTGCTCGAAGCGCCGAGCGAGGTCCTCGGGTGTCGGTGCCAGGTCCACGGCAAGGTCCGAGGACGCGCCCACCAGGTGCTCGCGCAGCCAGGGCACCGCGGTGAACTGCACCCGGTGCGTCTCCTCGTGCATGGCCACCCACCGGCGGAAGTCATGGGGATCGACCCCGAGGGCGCGCTCGACCGCGACGATGTTGGGCGCGACGAGGAGCAGGCGCGGAATCCCTTGCGGAGCAAGGTCGTACTGCCCGAGGACCTTGGTGGACAAGAAGGCGAGCAGGCCGCCCATCTCGGCTCCCGTCACCTTGCCGCCGATGGCGACCGCCGCCGGGCCGGGCTGCCGGCCCTTGCGAGCGGTGAGCTTGGTGATGACCGGGGCGAGCAGGGCCTCGAACGAGTCGACGTTCGCGGAGATCCACCCGGCCCGGTCGACGACGAGCGGGGCCGGAGCCCCGTCGGGTGCCCGCAGCCCCGAGGTCTCGGCGACCGGCTCGACCGCCTCCGTGGCGGCGGCCCGCAGGTCGGCCACGATGTCGGCGGCCTCGCCGCTGCTGACCTGCGGCCCGGGCTTGACGAGACTGCGACCGGCGCGCTTGGCGAAGCGGTAGTCGACGTATGCCGTCGGGCTTGCGATGCTGCCTTGCGTCATGCCTGCTCTCCTGACCGAAGCCGGACGCCGTCGGGGCCACCACCCGTCCCGGACACCCCGGGCGGGGCGTCAGCGGCACCCGCACGAGGCCAGCACCGCCACGAAGCGATCCAACGCCGCCCTCGCCTCGGAAGTTCCCGCGCCCGCCACGAGGGCCGAGTAGACGAGCAGCCGCCCGGCGTCGTCGACGACCGTGCCGGCCAGGGCGGTGGCCCCGGTGAGGGTGCCCGTCTTCGCCCGGGCCCGACCGGCGACCGCGCCCTGCTGGCCGGTGCGGAACCGCTGCGCCAAGGTGCCGCTGAGGCCCGCGACCGGCAGGCCCTGCAGGGCGGTGCGCAGCACCGCGGACCCACCCTCGGCGCGCGCGAGGAGGTCGGCGAGCAGGCGGGCGGTGACCCGGTTGACCCGGGAGAGCCCGCTCGCGTCCTGCAGCACGGTGCCCTTGGTGTCCAGGCCGAGCGCCGCCACCCGCGCCACCACCCAGGCACCGGTGGCCGGGAAGCCGGTGTCGGCGCCGGACCGGTAGGCGGCCTGCCGGGCGAGGATCTCGGTCAGGGCGTTGTCGGAGTCGGTGAGGGCCAGGGCGAGCTGCTCGCGCACGGGCGCGGACTCCACCTGGCCGAGGACGGCAGAGGTGGGGGCCGGCCGTGTCGCCGACGGCGTGGCCGGCGCGGCGACGCTGCGCACCGAGATGCCCCGCTCCGTCAGGCGCGCCGCGAAGGCCGCCTGCACGGCCGCCATGTCGAGCGGCCGGGCCGAGCCGTAGAAGGAGCCTT
>CALMNV010000103.1 GCA_937873285.1 uncultured Intrasporangium sp.
CGACAGGGTGGCGAAGCTGCTGGAGCGGGTCCCGACGCCCCCGTCCCTGCCTCGGGACCCGGACGTGCTGGTGCGGGCGAACGGCGCCGCCCTGCTCGGCGGCGGCCTGCTGCTGGCGACCGGGCGGCTGCCTCGGCTGGCGTCCACGCTGCTCGCCGCCTCCCTCGTGCCGACCACCGCTGTCGAGCACGCCTTCTGGGAGGAGTCGGACCCGCAGCGTCGCGCCGCCCAGCAGGCCCTCTTCCTGCGCGACGTCGGGCTGCTCGGTGGGCTGCTCCTCGCCGCGGTCGACACTGCAGGCAAGCCGGGGCTCGCCTGGCGCGCCCAGCACGCCACCCGCGCGACCCGGCGCGAGGTGCGGCACGCCCGCCGGACCGCGGGCCGAGAGGCTCGACTGCTCGCCCACCGCGCCTCCGACGTCGTGAGCTGACTTGAGCCGGCCCGGCCCCTGCGTGCCAGACCCAGCCATGCCAGACCGAGCCATGCCAGACTCGCCGCTCGCCGACGCCGACTGGCCCGCACCCCTCGCCGAGGGCCCCCTCGATGCCACGGTCCTGCTGCCCGGCAGCAAGTCGCTGACCAACCGCTACCTCATCCTGGCTGCCCTCGCGGCGGACCGTTCCCGGCTGCGCTCGCCGCTGCGCTCTCGGGACACGCTGCTCATGGCTGCGGCGCTGCGCGCGCTCGGGGTCCAGGTCGACGACGTGCCCTCCACCGCATCCGACGCGTCGGCGGCCACGACCGCCGCTGCCGCGTCGTCAGCGTCGGCAGCCGCGACCGCGCCCGCCGGGGGGTGGGACTGGCTCGTCACCCCCCCTCCGTCGCTGCGGGGCGGCGGCCGGGTCGATGTGGGACTCGCCGGGACGGTGATGCGCTTCCTCCCCGCCGTCGCCGTGCTCGCCGACGGGCCGGTCCACCTCGATGGCGACGCGGGTGCGCGGGTGCGTCCCATGGCGCCGGTCGTCGACGCGCTTCGCACGCTGGGGGCGCAGATCACCGACGGTGGCTGCGGGCGGCTGCCGCTGACGGTCCACGGCCGGGGACGGCTGCCGGGTGGAAGCGTGACGATGGACGCCTCGTCGTCCTCGCAGTTCGTCTCGGCGCTGCTCCTCGCCGGGCCGAGGTATGACCGGGGCGTCACGGTGCACCACGACGGCAAGCCGGTGCCCAGCGAGCCGCACATCCTGATGACCGTCGAGACCCTGCGCGACGCCGGTGCGGTTGTCGACGACAGCGAGCCCAACACCTGGCGGGTGGAGCCCTGCGAGATCAACGCGCTCGACGTCACCGTCGAGCCAGACCTGTCCAACGCCGGCCCCTTCCTCGCCGCCGCTCTGGTGGCCGGCGGGACGGTCCGGGTGCCCGGCTGGCCCCAGCACACCACGCAGGCAGGCGACTTCCTGCGCGAGGTCCTCGATCGGATGGGCGCCGACGTGCGACTGGACCGCGGCGGACTGTCGGTCACCGGGACGGGAGAGCTGGTCGGGATCGACGTCGACCTGCACGACGCAGCCGAGCTGACGCCCACCGTCGCCGCGCTCGCCGCCTTGGCGACCACCCCGTCAGAGATCCGTGGGGTGGCGCACATCCGCGGGCACGAGACCGACCGGATCGCCGCGCTCAGCGCGCAGCTGCGGGCGCTCGGAGGCTCCGTCACCGAGCGCGAGGACGGCCTGGGCATCGCCCCGGCCACCTTGCACGGCGGCCGGTTCCGCACCTATGCCGACCATCGGATGGCGACGACCGGCGCGATCCTCGGTCTGCGCGTGGCCGACGTGGCTGTGGAGGACGTCGGCACGACGGGCAAGACCCTGCCCGACTTCGTCGGCTTGTGGGAGGGCATGCTGGGCCAGCGGGGCGCCGGCGGATGAGCTGGCGTCACCTCGACGAGGGGGACGT
The DNA here is from genome assembly GCA_937873285.1 of uncultured Intrasporangium sp. Lineage (GTDB taxonomy): Bacteria > Actinomycetota > Actinomycetes > Actinomycetales > Dermatophilaceae > CALMNV01. Next base: position 1,900 of record CALMNV010000103.1, read on the forward strand.
CCCAGTCCGCGCCAACCGCCGGGGCTCTCGGCCGCGGACCAAGGAGCGCCCCGCCCATGCGGAAGCGGTGGTGGCGACCGTCCTCGGGGTGGACCGCGGCCGGTATGCCTGCCTGGTGCCCGCCGGATCGGCCGGCCGCGGCGAGCCCGAGCGCATCGTCACCGCCATGAAGGCGCGCGAGGTCGGCCGCAGCCGCGTCGTCGTCGGCGACGACGTCGCGCTCGTCGGGGACCTGTCGGGCGGCCCCGACGCGCTCGCGCGGGTGGTGCGGGTGCAGGAGCGCCGATCGGTGCTGCGGCGCACCGCGGACGACACCGACCCCGTCGAGCGGGTCATCGTGGCGAACGCCGACCAGCTCGTCATCGTCACGGCACTGGCCGACCCGCAGCCTCGTCCGCGGATGATCGACCGGTGCCTCGTCGCGGCATACGACGCCGGTCTCGACCCGGTCCTGGCGCTCACCAAGTCCGACCTCACCGACCCGGCCGGCTTCCTCGCCAGGTATGCGCCGCTCGACGTCGACCACGTCGTGACGTCCTGGCAGGACGGCCGGTTCCGCGGGCTGGGTGAGCTGCGGGAGCGCCTGGCGGGCAAGGTCTCCGTCCTCGTCGGACACTCCGGAGTCGGCAAGAGCACG
>CALMNV010000104.1 GCA_937873285.1 uncultured Intrasporangium sp.
CCCCGGCGGCGGCACACTCGCGGGCAACCAGCACGGCTCGGCCCCGCTGGCCGTGCGGATGCGGCCCGAGACCCTCGAGGACCTCGCCGGACAGGAGCAGCTGCTCTCGCCCGGGTCACCGCTCCGTCGCCTCGTCGAGGGCGACCAGCCGATGTCCCTGCTCCTGTGGGGCCCGCCGGGCACCGGCAAGACCACCATCGCGAGCATCCTCAGCAAGCAGACCCAGCGCGCCTTCGTCGAGGTCTCCGCCGTGACGGCGGGGGTCAAGGAGGTGCGGGCCGCCATCGACGCCGCCAGGAACCGGCTGGCGACCTCGGGAGAGGAGACGGTGCTGTTCGTCGACGAGGTGCACCGCTTCACCAAGGCCCAGCAGGACGCCCTGCTGCCGGGTGTCGAGAACCGCACGGTGGTCCTCGTCGCCGCGACCACGGAGAACCCGTCCTTCTCGATCATCGCGCCGCTGCTGTCCCGCTCGGTGCTCGTCACCCTCGGCTCGCTGCCGGACGCGGACATCGAGGACGTGCTGCGAGCGGCGCTGGCCGACGAGCGCGGGTTCGCCGGAAACCACACCCTCGACGACGCGGCCGTCGCACACCTCGTGCGGATCGCCAGTGGTGACGCGCGCCGGGCGCTCACCGCGCTCGAGGCCGCGGCGGGGGTCGCTCTCGACGCGGTGCCCGCCGGCGGGTCCGCTGCCGGTCCCGTCGCCATCACCCTCGCGCACGTCGAGCAGGCGGTGGCCCAGGCAGCGGTGCGCTACGACCGTGCGGGCGACCAGCACTATGACGTGGCGAGCGCCCTCATCAAGTCGATGCGTGGCAGCGACGTCGACGCGGCGCTGCACTACCTTGCCCGGATGCTCGAGGCGGGTGAGGACCCGCGTTTCGTCGCGCGGCGCATCGTCATCGCCGCGAGCGAGGACGTGGGCATGGCCGACCCGACGGCGCTGCAGACCGCGGTCGCCGCGCTGCACGCCGTGGCCTCGATCGGCATGCCCGAGGCCCGGATCATCCTCGCCCAGGCGGTGGTGCACAACGCGCTCGCGCCGAAGTCCAACGCGGCATACACCGGCATCAACGAGGCGATCGCCGACGTGCGCGCGGGCCGCGGTGGCGCGGTGCCCGCCCACCTGAGGGGCAGCGGGTATGCCGGCGCCGAGCGGCTCGGGCATGGGGTCGGCTACCGCTACGCGCACGACGAGCCGGACGGCGTGGCTGCCCAGCAGTACCTTCCGGACGACCTCGCCGGGCGGACCGACTACTACCGGCCCACCGACCGCGGTTTCGAGGACCGGCTCCGTGCGCGCCTGGACTGGTTGAAGGGCCGGCTGGGGCCGTCCCAGCCGCGCGGATGATCTGCTCTCGAACCGGACATCCACCGGCGATCCACGGGCGCTAGGGCGCTGGTCGGGTAACGATTTGTCATCCAACGCCGGGTGCGGCTTTGCCGCCGTCGGGACGTGTGGCAGGGTGACGTCGTCCCGCGGAGTCGACGGCGCATCGTCCGGGCGCCCTGAGGGCATGAACGTGCCATCCGCACGACGTTCAGCGGTCCCACAAGGACAGCCCACCGACCAGGACGGAGACCAGCCGTTGAGCACACTGCCGGGCGCCGCAGCCGAGATCCGGGCAGAGGCCTCCGAGCCGCGCTCCGACGCGGCACCTGCGCCGAGTGACGTGCGCACCGGTCGCTCGCCGGGGCGCGTCGCCTGGGACCGCCTGAAGAAGGACAAGGTCGCCCTCGTCTGCTCGGCGATCATCCTGTTCTTCATCTTCGTCGCCGTCTTCGCTCCGCTGCTCGTCAGCCTGCAGAGCGTCGACCCGATCACCGGCACCAAGGCCGACGTCTCGACCACCCAGACCGATCTCGTGGACGTCAACGGCTACCCCATCATCGGCATGACCTCCGCGCACTGGCTGGGGGTCGAGAAGGGCCTCGGCCGCGACCTCTTCGCCCGCTGGGCCTACGGCGCCCGTCCCTCGCTCGTCATCGGCTTCGTGGCCGCCGCGGCGTCCACGGTCATCGGCGTGACGCTCGGCCTGCTGGCCGGCTACCTCGGGGGAGTGGTGGACCGGGCCATCTCGTGGTTCATCGACTTCATGCTGAGCCTGCCGCTGCTGTTGCTCGTCGTCGCGGTCGTGCCGATCGTGGAGCTGCGCTTCGGCGACCGCGGCTCCCTCTCGGCCGGGGAGACCTCCACGATCCGCTTCTGGGTGATCATCGCCGTGCTCGTCAGCTTCGGCTGGATGGGGCTGGCCCGCCTGGTGCGTGGTGAGGTCAAGAGCCTGCGCGAACGGGAGTTCGTCCAGGCGGCGCGCGCGATCGGCGTGCCGACCCGGCAGGTGCTCTTCCGCGAGATCCTGCCCAACCTCGTCGGCCCGATCATCGTGTCCGCCTCCATCGCCGTGCCCGCCTACATCACCGCCGAGGCGACCCTGAGCTTCCTCGGCGCGGGCCTGGTCGAGCCGACCGCCTCGTGGGGGCGCACCATCGCCGACGCGCAGAACTCCTTCGCCCGTTACCCGCTGTGGCTCTGGCCACCCGTCCTCGGAATCTCGCTGCTCGTCCTCGCCATGAGCCTGCTCGGCGACTCGATCCGTGACGCCTTCGACCCCAACACCCGCCGATAGCACACCCAGCTCGGCGCCATCGACGTCGCCGGCAGAGCGCCGGGACACGCACAAAAGGGAGCAACACACATGCGCTGGACCAAAGTCCTGACCGTGGGGGCGGTAGCGTCCCTCGGCTTCGTCGCCGCGTGCGGCGCGCCGTCGCAGACCGGCACCAGCAGCGGCGCATCGGGCAGCGCCGCCAGCGGCGGACCGGTCGAAGGTGCGTCCGCCGGCCTGCTGCCCGACGCCAAGGGGCCCGCGCCCGAGGTCCCGGGCGCCACGAAGGGTGGCACCCTGACGATCGCCTACTCGACGACGCCGGCCAACCTCGACCCGAGCGACCAGTTCTACCAGGACACCGCCGTCATCCTGAACCTGACCAACCGGGCGCTGACCACCTTCACCATGCGCAACGGCAAGATGGTCCTCGTCCCGGACCTCGCGACCGACCTCGGCCAGAAGTCCGCCGACGGCCTGACGTGGACCTTCACCCTCAAGGACGGCCTCAAGTACGAGGACGGCTCGCCCGTCTCGGCCAAGGACGTCGCCTTCGCGATCAAGCGCTCCTTCGACAAGGACCTCGCCGGCAACGGCCCGACCTACCAGCGCGACTTCTTCAAGGGCGGTGCCGACTACCTCGGCCCCTACACGGGTGACAAGAACTGGGACGGCGTCCAGGCGCCGGACGACAAGACGGTCGTCATCCGCCTGGCCAAGAAGTTCGAGACGCTGCCCTACTTCGCCTCCTTCTCCCAGTTCTCGCCGATCCCGGAGGCCAAGGACAAGAAGAAGGACTACCAGCTGCACGTCCTCGCCACCGGGCCGTACATGTTCGACTCCTACACCCCTGGGTCGGAGCTGAGGCTCAAGCGCAACCCCAACTGGGACCCCGCATCCGACCCGGCCCGCAACGCCTACCCGGACGCCTACCAGTTCAAGTGGGGCGTCGACGAGGTGAAGACCCAGACCGCGATCCTCGCCAGCAACGGCACCGATGCGACGACCCTCAACTGGGACGCCATCGACTCCTCGCTCATCGACCAGATCGAGGGCCCGAAGAAGGCGCAGTTCGTCGAGGGCCCGTCCTCGTGCGTCATCGCTGTCAACATGGACACCCGCAAGATCCCCATGGAGATCCGCAAGGCGATCGCGACCGCGTGGCCCTTCGACTCGATCCGCAAGGCCTCGGGGATGACGACCCACTCCTACACGCCGGCGAAGACGCTCATCCCGCCGCAGATCCCCGGCTGGCTGGACTACAGCCTCCCGGGCCTCACCGGCACCGGGGACGGCGACCCGGCCAAGGCCAAGCAGATGCTCGCAGCTGCTGGCTACGGCCCGGACAAGCCGTTCGAACTCGTCTACTACTTCACGAACGACAACGCGACCCTGCAGAAGGGCAACCAGGTCCGCAAGCAGAAGCTGCAGGCCGCCGGGTTCAAGGTGACCGACATGGGCGTCCCCGCCAAGGAGCGGCGCAAGCTCGTCGGCAAGCTCAACAGCAAGCAGAACATGCTGCAGTCCCCAGCGGGCTGGTGCTTCGACTGGCCGTCGGCCGACTCGATCTTCCCGCCCACCGTCGGCTCGACCGCGCTCTCCCAGGGCGGCACGGGCTGGGGCAACCTGTCCGACCCCAAGGTCGACGCCGAGATCAAGCGGATCTCCGACCTCCCGATCGCCGACCAGGGCCCGGAGTGGGGCAAGTTCGACAAGTGGCTGCAGGAGAACTACCTCGTCGCGGTGCCGGACTACTACGACAAGGGCAACTACGTCTTCGGCACCAAGGTCAAGAACGTCGTCAACAACCCGAACAAGGGTATGCCGGAGCTGTCCCAGGTCTGGATCCAGCAGTAGCGGCTGCGCCTCCTGCAAGGGAGCGCTGACTCCGTCAGGCGGGTGGGGGCACGAGTGACCCTCGTGCCCCCACCCACCGGCAGACACATGGAAGGCTGACCCGTGCTGACCTACCTCCTGCGGCGCATCGCGCTGGCCCTCACCGTGGTGCTGGCCACTCTCGTCGCGTCGTTCCTCCTCTTCTTCGCCGGGCCGTCCGACCCCGCCCAGGCGATGTGCCCGGAGCAGCGGTGCTCGACCGACCGGCTCAACCAGATCCGCGAGAGCCTCGGGATGAACCGCCCGCTCATCGCCCAGTTCTCCGAGTACTTCACCGGGCTCTTCGTCGGGCGCGACTTCCAGGTGTCCGGCGACACGGTGCAGTGCAGCGCGCCGTGCCTCGGCCTGTCGTTCCTGACCAACCGCCCGGTGTCCGAGGAGATCTTCAGCCGCTTCCCGGCGACGGTGCTGCTCACGGTCGGAGTCGTGGTGGTCTTCCTCCTCGTCGGGGTGAGCACCGGCGTGCTCGCGGCCACCGTCCGCGGCACAGCGGCCGACCGAATGCTCGTCGGCGGCTCGCAGATCTTCGGGTCGATCCCGCCCTACATCCTGCTGCTGCTCTTCGCGCTCTACACCACGCGGCTCTACCCGATCTTTCCCCAAGCCGGCTCCCTGTCGGATGGCGTCATCCAGTTCCTGCCCGGCCTCATCGCGCCCTGGATCATCCTGGGCCTGATCACCGCCACCGGCTACACCCGCTACACCCGCAACTCGATGATCGAGACCCTCTCGATGGACTACGTGCGCACCGCTCGCTCCAAGGGCATCTCCGAGCGCAAGGTGGTCGGCAAGCACGCCCTGCGAGCCGCGCTCAGCCCGGTCCTGACCATCCTCGGCCTCGACGTCGCGGCGCTGCTCAGCGGCACCCTCATCACCGAGCGGATCTTCGAGATCGACGGCATCGGCCGGCGGGCCCTCGCCGCCCTCGGCCAGGACGACCTGCCGGTCATCATGGGCACCGTGCTCGTCACCGCCGTCATCGTCGTGTCGATGAACCTGATCGTCGACATCGCATACTCCTTCGTCGACCCGCGAGTGAGGCTCTCGTGAGCACCGCCTTCGGCAGCCCGGGCGCGCAGACCACTGCGGAGGCGACGCACCCGGGCGACGTCGTCCTCGACGTCGTCGACCTCACCGTCACCTTCCCGACCGAGGAGGGGCAGGTGCGTGCCGTCTCCAACCTGACCTACCAGGCCCGGCTCGGGCGCACCCTGGCCATCGTCGGCGAGTCGGGGTCGGGCAAGTCGGTGTCGAGCATGGCCGTGCTCGGGCTGCACAACCCGAAGCGGACGACGATCACCGGCAGCATCAGGCTCGACGGCCAGGAGCTCGTGGGGGCGCCCCGCTCGACCTTCGAGCGGATCCGCAGCCAGAAGGTCGCCATGGTCTTCCAGGACCCGCAGAGCTCGCTGCACCCCTTCTACAAGGTCGGCAAGCAGATCGCGGAGGCCTACCGCGCGCACCACAACGTCTCACGAGCGGTGGCCGAGAAGCGCGCGGTGGAGATGCTCGACCTCGTCGGCATCCCCAACCCGCAGCGGCGGGCGCACCAGTATCCCCACGAGTTCTCCGGGGGCATGCGCCAGCGCGCCATGATCGCGCTCGGTCTCGTCAACGACCCCAAGCTGCTCATCGCCGACGAGCCGACGACGGCGCTCGACGTCACGGTCCAGGCGCAGATCCTCGACCTCATCAACGAGCTGCAGAAGGAGTTCGGCTCCGCCGTCATCCTCATCACCCACGACCTCGCCGTCGTCGCCGAGACCGCCGACGACATCCTCGTCATGTATGCCGGTCGCGGCGTCGAGAAGGGCTACGCCAAGGAGGTGCTGGCCCAGCCGTCCATGCCCTACACGTACGGGCTGCTCCAGTCGCTGCCCTCGCACTCCGAGGACGTGCACGAGCTCAAGGCCATCCCCGGCTCGCCGCCGAGCCTGCTCAAGCTGCCGTCCGGCTGCTCGTTCCACCCGCGGTGCTCGTTCAAGGACCAGGTGCCGGGAGACGCGTGCTGGACGCAGCTGCCCGAGTGGCGCCCCACCCCGGGCCTGGCCAACCGACAGGTCCGCTGCCACCTGCCCGACCCGGTGGCCACGCTGCGACAGGACGAGGGCATCCGATGAGCGACCCCACGCTGCTCGAGGTCACCGACCTCGTCCGACACTTCCCCTTCCGCGAGGTCCAGGGCCTGCGGATGGTCAAGGCCAACGTCCGCGCCGTCGACGGCATCAGCTTCACGGTGCGACAGGGGCAGACGCTCGGCCTCGTCGGCGAGTCCGGCTGCGGCAAGTCGACGACGGCCCGCCTCGTGACCCGCCTCGACACCCCGACCTCCGGGTCGATCCTCTTCCAGGGCCGGGACATCACCACCGTCAAGGAGTCGCAGCTGCGCGGCATACGGCGGGACATCCAGATGATCTTCCAGGACCCGTACTCCTCGCTCAACCCACGACACACGGTCGGGGCCATCCTCGGCACGCCGCTGCGAGTGCACGGGCTGCACCGGGGCAAGGAGAAGCAGCGGGTCCAGCAGCTGCTCGAGCTCGTCGGACTCAACCCGGAGCACATCAACCGCTACCCGTCGGAGTTCTCCGGAGGCCAGCGCCAGCGCATCGGGATCGCCCGGGCCCTCGCCGTCGAGCCGAAGCTCATCATCGCCGACGAGCCGGTCTCCGCCCTCGACGTCTCGATCCAGGCGCAGGTGATGAACCTGCTCGCCACGCTGCGCGACGAGCTGGACCTCGCCTTCATCTTCGTCGCCCACGACCTCGGGGTCGTGCGTCACTTCTGCGACCAGGTCGCGGTGATGTACCTCGGCAAGATCGTCGAGTACGGCGACAAGCGCAAGATCTACGAGGCGCCGGAGCACCCCTACACCCAGGCCCTGCTCTCCGCGGCCCCCGACATCAACGTCGCGCGTGGCATCCCGCCCAAGGAGCGGATCCGGCTCGTCGGCGACGTGCCGAGCCCGATCAACCCGCCGAGCGGATGCCGCTTCCGCACCCGCTGCTGGAAGGCCCAGGAGGTCTGCGCCACCACCGAGCCGCCGCTCGTCGCGGCGGAGAACGACGTCGCGCTGCGCGGGGCCCGTGAAGGCGGCCTCCACAGGCACGCCTGCCATTTCCCGGAGGTCAAGACCCACCTCGTCGCCGAGGTCGAGCCCGCCTGAGCGCCGGCGGCATACAACCCCGACGCCGGCGACGACCGGTCGGCTAGGGTGGGCTTTTGGCCGGTCTACCTGCCCGGCGCGGCCCTCATCGCAGGCCCGTACCTCCGCATCCGAGGACCCGATCCGCACATGGAAACCGCCGAGATCAGGCGTCGCTGGCTCTCCTTCTTCGAGAGCCGGGGACACACGGTCGTGCCGAGCGCCCCGCTGCCGTTCGACGACCCCAACCTGCTCTTCGTCGCGGCCGGCATGGTGCCGTTCGTGCCCTACTTCGTCGGCCAGGAGACCCCGAGGTGGCAGCGGGCCACGTCGGTGCAGAAGTGCGTGCGCACGCCGGACCTCGACGAGGTCGGCAAGACCAGCCGGCACGGCACCTTCTTCCAGATGAACGGCAACTTCTCGTTCGGCGACTACTTCAAGGAGGGCGCGATCACCTATGCTTGGGAGCTGCTGACGACCGCGCAGCCGCTGGGCGGCTACGGGCTGGACCCGGACAAGCTGTGGGCCACCGTCTACGACGACGACGACGAGGCTGCGGCGCTGTGGCAGGAGCTCACCGACATCCCGCGCGAGCGGATCGTGCGGCGCGGGCGCAAGGACAACTACTGGCACATGGGCATCCCCGGCCCGGGCGGTCCGTGCAGCGAGGTCTTCGTCGACCGGGGCCCCGAGTACGGCCTCGACGGCGGGCCGGCCGTCGACGAGGACCGCTACATGGAGATCTGGAACCTCGTCTTCATGCAGTACGAGCTGTCCGCGGTGCGTTCCAAGGAGGACTTCGACGTCCGCGGACCGCTGCCGGCCCGCAACGTCGACACCGGGATGGGCCTCGAGCGGGTCGCGAGCATCCTGCAGGGCGTGGACAACCTCTACGAGATCGACGAGGTCTACCCCGTCCTCGACAAGGCCGCCGAGATGGCCGGCAAGACCTACGGCGCCAGCCACATCCACGTGGCCGCGCGCAGCCACCCTGACGACGTGCGACTGCGCGTCGTCGCCGACCACGTGCGCACCTCTCTCATGCTCATCGGCGACGGCGTCACCCCCGGCAACGAGGGCCGTGGCTACGTGCTGCGCCGGATGCTGCGCCGCGCGGTGCGCGCCATGCGCCTGCTCGGCGTCGACGAGCCGGCGCTGCCGCACCTGCTGCCGGTGAGCATGGAGCGGATGAGCCAGTCCTACCCGCAGCTGCGCACCGACTTCGAGCGGATCAGCCAGGTGGCGTATGCCGAGGAGGAGGCCTTCCGGCGCACCCTCGCGTCCGGCACGACGATCCTCGACGGCGCCGTCACCCGGCTCACCGAGCAGCCCGGCGGGCAGCGGCGGCTGAGCGGCGAGCAGGCCTTCACCCTCCACGACACCTACGGGTTTCCCATCGAGCTCACCCTCGAGATGGCCGCCGAGCAGGGCGTCGCGGTCGACGAGGACGGCTTCCGCCGGCTCATGCGCGAGCAGCGCGAGCGGGCCAAGGCCGACGCTGCGGCGAAGCGGACCGGGCACGCCGACCTGTCGGCCTACCGTTCGGTCCTCGACGGCACCGGCGTCACGACGTTCACCGGCTACGACGAGGTCGTGAGCGAGGGCTCGCTGGTCGGTGTGCTCGTCGGCGGTGCGTCGGTCCCAGCCGCGGCCGAGGGGGATGAGGTGGAGGTCGTGCTCGACCGCACCCCGTTCTACGCCGAGGGCGGCGGCCAGCTGGCCGACCAGGGCCGGATCGAGACCGGTGACGGCGCGGTGATCGAGGTCGTCGACGTGCAGTCCCCGATGCCGGGGCTGGTGGTCCACCGGGCGAAGGTGACCGCCGGCGAGGCGGTCGTCGGGGCGGGCGTACGCGCCGTCGTCGACGTCGAGCGGCGGCGCGCGATCAGCCGTGCCCACACCGCGACCCACCTGGTGCACAAGGCCTTCCGGCTCGCGCTCGGCGAGACCGCGACGCAGGCGGGGTCGGAGAACGCCCCCGGCCGCTTCCGCTTCGACTTCTCCGCCACCGGAGCCGTCGCGCCCAGCGTGCTGCGTGACGTGGAGCAGGAGGTCAACGAGATCCTCGCGGCCGACCTCGACGTGACCGCCGAGCTGATGACCCAGGAGCAGGCCCGGCAGGTCGGCGCGATGGCGCTGTTCGGCGAGAAGTACGGCGACCAGGTCCGCGTGGT
>CALMNV010000105.1 GCA_937873285.1 uncultured Intrasporangium sp.
CGCCGAGCAGCGCGCTTTCGGTCTTGGAGGCGGCCGCGGCCTGGCCCGCCGGCAGCGCCACGGCGCCCGCCACGGTCAGGGCCATCGCGGCCGCCGCAGCGACGGTGGCGCCGGCGAAGCGGGTGGATGTCATGCGCATGGGATTCCTCCTTGACGAGGAGACGAACCGCCCGGCAGCGGGATGCGACGAACGGGGTCCGATGACCATCTCCACGGGGTAGTTCGAAGGAGCGCGCCGATCGGATTGGAGGACCGCTCGCTGGCTTTCGGGGCAACGCCGGCGCCTGCCATGGGACGCACCCTGCCCCAGCCCGCCCGGCCGCTCGGCGGCGCGTGGTGCTGCGCCGACCACTACGGTCCCGACGACGCGCTTCCAGCGGTGGGGCGCACGTCGTGGTCCGTCCCGGCGCTCCGTCAGGCGGTCACGGACTGGGGGAAGCGGAAGAGGTTGGTCGGGTCGACCTTGGCCTTCGTCGCCTGGAGCCGGGGGTAGGTGCCGGGCCAGTACGCGTTGCCGTAGTCCGGGATCGCGCGGTCGAGGTAGTTGACGTAGGCGCCGGTGCCGCAGAAGGGCGCCATCGCCGCCCGGAAGCCGCGGACGTAGCCGTCGAACGGAGTCGGGTCGAGGCTGGGGGTCGAGGTGCTCCACCGCGCCAGGTAGTGCAGCATCATCAGGGCGTTGCGATGCCCGAAGGCCGAGTCGGTGGTGCTCGTGGCGCGCACCGCCCCTCCGAGCCCGACCACCGAGCACCCGGTCCACGTGGCCTTGGGCACCTTGAGCCCCGCCTGCACCTGCTCGACGAGCTTGGCGATGCCGCCGCTGGAGAGCGGGCTGTAGACCATCGTCGAGGCGCCCGCGGACGGCACGCGCGGGATGGACCCGGCGGGGGAGAGCCGGCAGGTGCTGTAGGAGGTGCACTGCGCCTCGTCGAGCATCGTCGCCATGTAGCCGCGTGAGGTGATGGAGCGGGAGGTGGGCTTGACGCCGATGCGGGCCACGAGCGCGTCGAGCTGGGGGCCGAGCGCGCTCGCCGGGCCGATCCACGTGCCGGTGACCGCGACGGTGGTCCGGCCCGTCGACGGGGTGGCCCGGAAGGTGAGCTGGCAGCCGAGCCGAGGGTCCGCGGTGGGCAGGAACGACTGGAAGCCCGCGACCACCTTGGGGGCCGCGGTCATGGGGTAGGGCAGCGAGAAGACCTGGAAGGTCGGCGCGGGCCGCAGGCTGAACGTCAAGGAGGTGACGACGCCGAAGGACCCGCCGCCGCCCCCGCGCAGCGCCCAGAACAGACCCGGCCAGCGCGACGCCGAGACCTGTTTGACCGACCCGTCGGCGAAGACGACGGTGGCAGCGGTCAGCTGGTCGCAGGTCAGTCCCCACGGCCGGGTCAGCACGCCGATGCCGCCACCCATCGTCAGCCCGGAGATGCCGACGCTGCCGCAGGTGCCGCCGGGCAGCGCCAAGCCGGCGCTGGAGACCCCCTGGTAGACGTCGATGAGGCGCGCGCCGGCGCCCACCGTCGCCGAGCCGGCTGCGACCTGCACCCGCGAGATGAGGGTGGTGTCGATGACGAGCCCGGTGCTCGTCGACCAGCCGGTCAGCGCGTGTCCTCCCGAGCGCACGGTGAACGCGACGCCGTTGGAGCTGGCGAAGCGCACGCAGGCCGACACGTCGGCGTCCGACACGCACCGGGCGACGGCCGACGGCAGGATCGAGTCGAATCGCGGGTTGTAGCCGCGGGACACGGCGGCATACCCGCTGGAGCCCTTGACATACAGCCTGCCGGTCATCCGCTGCTGCAGCTGGGACCACGGGGGGCTGGCCGCCGCGGCGCCCAGGGCGAGCAGCGCCACCCCGCCCCCGACGCCGCGCAGCACCGTGCGCCTGGAGACGTCCGCTGGCCCGACGCCGGCGACCTCGAGAAGCGACATGGATCCTCCCTGACCCCCGTGCGGCGTGCCCGATGCCGTCGAACCCTACTCGCCGGTCCGGCCCCGCGGGCTAGGGTGTTGCGGTGTTCCGTGCCGAGCGCGCCTTCTGGACGGTCGCTGCCTCCGTGGGCGAGCTTCGGCCCGCGGAGGTGCCGACGCCCGGTCCCGGGGAGGTGCTCGTCCGCGCCCTTCACAGCGGCATCAGCCGGGGGACCGAGACCCTGGTCTTCCGCGGTGGCGTGCCGGCCAGCCAGTATGCCGCGATGCGCGCGCCGTTCCAGGACGGCGACTTCCCCGGGCCGGTGAAGTACGGCTATCTCAGTGTCGGCGTCGTCGAGGCAGGGCCGGCGCAGCTCGTCGGCCGGACGGTGTTCTGCCTGCATCCCCACCAGAGCGCCTACGTCGTGCCGGCGGCGGCGGTCTCGGTGGTGCCGGACGGTGTCCCTGCACGGCGGGCCGTGCTGGGCGGCACGGTGGAAACCGCCGTCAACGCGCTGTGGGACGCCGCGCCGCTCGTGGGGGACCGGGTCGCGGTGGTCGGCGCAGGCATGGTCGGCTGCTGCGTCGCGCGCCTGCTGGCCCGGATCCCCGGGGTGCAGGTCACCCTGGTCGACGCCCTCGGGTCGCGGGCTGCGGTGGCCGAGGCGCTGGAGGTCGACTTCGCCCGGGTCGTGCCCGACGCCGCGCCCCCCGCCGACCTCGTCGCGGACTGCGACCTCGTCGTGCACACCAGCGCCACGGCGGCGGGCCTGCAGCTGTCGCTGGAGCTGCTGGCCGCCGACGCGACCGTGGTGGAGCTCAGCTGGTATGGCGATGGCGAGGTTGCGCTGGCCCTGGGTGGCTCCTTCCACTCCCGGCGCCTCGGCGTGCGAGCCAGCCAGGTGGGAGAGGTGGCCGCGGCCCGTCGGTCGAGGCGGAGCCGGTCCGACCGGCTCGCGCTCGCGCTCGACCTGCTGCGCGACCCTGCCTTCGACGCGCTGCTCACGGGCCGGTGCCGATTCGAGGAGCTGCCGGAGGTCATGGCGGGCCTCGCGAGCGGCAGGCTTGCCGGCATCTGCCACACCGTCGACTACCAGGAGGGCTAGGTTGATGTTCAGCGTCACCGTCCGGGACCACATGATGATCGCGCACAGCCTTCGCGGCGAGGTGTTCGGGCCGGCTCAGCGACTCCACGGCGCCACCTATGTGGTCGACGCGACGTTCCGCAGGCAGGCGCTCGACGCCGACAACCTCGTCGTCGACATCGGCCGGGCGGCGGAGCAGCTGCACGCCGTGCTCGCGGAGCTGAGCTATCGCAACCTCGACGACGAGCCGGGGCTCGCGGGCGGCAACACCACCACCGAGGCGCTGGCGCAGGTGGTGGCCGACCGGTTGGCTGCCCGCGTCGCGGCGGGCGAGCTCGGCGAGGGCGCGCGGGAGCTGGCCGGGATCACCGTCACCCTGGGGGAGTCGCACGTGGCGTGGGCCAGCCACGAGCGGGACCTGTGAGGGTGGTCCACGTCGTCGCGCCGGGCACCGTGGACGACCCGCTGCGGCCCAGTGGCGGCAACACCTACGACCGTCGGGTCTGCGAGGAGCTCACGGCGCTGGGCTGGTCGTTAGAGGTGCACGCGTTGCCCGGCCGGTGGCCCCACCCGGACGCCGCCGCCCGGGCTTTGCTGGGCAGTGTGCTGGCCGCGGTCCCCGACGGGGCCCTCGTGCTCCTCGACGGCCTCGTCGCGTGCTGCAGCCCCGACGTGCTGGTGCCGGAGGCGCGTCGGTTGCCTCTGGTCGTCCTCGTCCACCTGCCGCTCGGCATGCGCGGTGACGGCGACGGCACCGGGCCGGCGGCCGCCGACGAGGCCGCGGTCCTGTCCGCTGCCGCAGCCGTCGTGGCGACGAGCCGCTGGACCCGGAGCTGGCTGCTGCGGCGCTACTCGCTGGCCCGGGGCCGGGTGGCGGTCGCCCAGCCGGGCGTCGAGGCCGCACCCCTCGCGACCGGCTCCGCCGGTGGTGGGCGGCTGCTGTGCGTCGCGGCCGTGACGCCGGGCAAGGGGCAGGACCAGCTCCTGACGGCGCTCGCCGGGGTCGTCGACCTCGAGTGGCGGTGCACGTTCGCAGGGACGCTGGCCCTGGACCCGAGCTTCGCCGAGGGCCTCGTCCGGCAGGCGCGGGAGGCTGGAGTCGCCGACCGGGTGCGCTTTCTCGGCCCGGTGACCGGTCGCGAGCTCGACGGGCTGTATGCCGGGTCGGACCTGCTCGTCCTCGCCTCGCGGTTCGAGACCTACGGCATGGTCGTGACGGAGGCGCTCGCTCGCGGCATTCCCGTGGTGGCCACCTCCGTGGGCGGTGTGCCCGAGGCGCTCGGCCCAGCCTCCGGCGGCACCCCACCCGGTCTGCTGGTGGACCCCGGTGACACCGAGGCGCTCGCCGGGGCGCTGCGCTCGTGGCTCATCGAGCCGGAGCTGCGCGACCGGCTCCGGGGCGCGGCGCGCTGTCGCCGCCGCAGCCTGCCGCCGTGGTCGGTGACCGTCCGGCGCGTGGCGGCAGTGCTGACGCAGGCGTCGGGTGAACCGAGCCGGGCCGGTCGCCGTCCTAGTCGCTGACCACCGGATGAGGAAGAGCTGCACCGTGCTGATGAGACGTCGTCGCGGACTTGCGTCGGCTGGCCTGCCGCGGCGCCGAGCCGGGTGGCTGCGTGGGTTGCTGGCGGTCGCGGTCCTCGGGGTCGTGGTGTGGCGCGTCGGGAGTGGGCCCTTCCTCGCCGGCCTGGCCGGGGTCGACCTCCGGTCGCTGACAGCGGCCGGCGCGGTGGCAGGCGTCACGACGCTGTGCTCCGCCTGGCGGTGGACGCTGGTGGCTCGCGGCCTCGGGGCGCAGGTGCCGCTCGGGGCTGCCGTCGCGGCCTGCTATCGGTCGCAGTTCGTCAACGTGGCGACCCCCGGCGGGATGCTCGGCGACGTGGACCGGGCGGTGCGCCACGGGCGCGCCGTCGGAGACACCAGCCTGGCCGTGCGTGCGGTGGCCTACGAGCGGCTCGCGGGCCAGGCGGTGCTGCTCGTCATGGTCGCGCCCACGCTGTGCGTGCTGGACTCCCCGGTGCGTGCTCCCGCCCGCGTGGCGGTCGCCGGCGTCCTCGTCGCCGCGGCCCTCGCCGTGCTGGTGCCGGGTGCTCGCACCCGGGTGCGGCGGGGGTGGGCGCGGACGGCAAGACTGGGCGGCATACGGCCGGGCCTGCTTCCGGGAGGGGCACGTCTCGGCATCGTCGTCGCGTCGGCCCTGGCCGTCTGCGGATACGTGCTGACCCTCCTGCTGGCCGCCCGGACGGCCGGTTCGAGCGCTGCGACTCTCCAGCTGCTGCCCCTGGCGCTCGTCGTGCTCGCTGCCGCTGGTCTGCCCAACATCGCCGGCTGGGGGCCGCGCGAGGGTGTCGCGGCGTGGGCCTTCGCCGCCGCGGGGCTGGGCGCGCAGCCGCTGCTGCGGTCGTGCGAGACCTTGCTGGCCGTGGCCCGACGGTCACGCGAGCGAGGCATCCCGGCGCCAAAGGCGGCGTCGGCGAATCCCTTCGAACTCAGCGCCCGCGAGCGTGAAGTGCTGAGTCTGATCGCCGCGGGCCGCTCCGACGGCGAGATCGCCGACGCGCTCT
>CALMNV010000106.1 GCA_937873285.1 uncultured Intrasporangium sp.
TCATCATCGCCGACACCCCGGGGCACGTGCAGTACACCCGCAACATGGTCACCGGCGCGTCGACGGCCGACCTCGCCCTCGTCCTCGTCGACGCCCGCAAGGGGATCGTCGAGCAGAGTCGGCGGCACGCCTTCCTCGCCACGCTGCTGCAGGTGCCCCACCTCGTCCTCTGTGTCAACAAGATGGACCTCGTGGGCTACTCGCAGGAGGTCTACCAGCAGATCCACGACGAGTTCACCGCGTTCGCGGCCAAGCTGAGGGTGCCGGACCTGACGACGATCCCGGTCTCGGCGCTTGCCGGCGACAACGTCGCCACCCGGTCGGAGAACATGCCGTGGTATGACGGGCCGAGCCTGCTGCACCACCTCGAGAACGTCCACGTCGCGAGCGACCGCAACCTCATCGACGTGCGCTTCCCGGTGCAGTACGTCATCCGTCCGCAGTCCGACGACTGGCACGACTACCGCGGGTATGCCGGGACCGTGGCGGGTGGGTCCATCCGCAAGGGCGACGACGTCATGGTCCTGCCTTCCGGGTTCACCACGAAGGTGAAGGCGGTGGAGACCGCGGACGGCGAGGTGCCCGAGGCGTTCCCACCCATGTCGGTGACCCTGCGGCTGGAGGACGACATCGACGTCTCGCGCGGGGACATGATCTGTCGTCCACACAACCAGCCGAGAGTGGCCCAGGACGTCGACGCGATGATCTGCTGGATGGACGAGTCGGCCGGCCTCCGGGTCGGCGGCAAGTATGCCATCAAGCACACGACCCGCACGGCGCGCACCATCGTCAAGGACCTGAGCTACCGCCTCGACGTCAACACGCTGCACCGCGACGAGGACGCGTCGTCGCTGCGGCTCAACGACATCGGCCGGGTCCGGCTGCGCACGACGATGCCGCTGCTCTGCGACGACTACAGCCGCAACCGGGCCACCGGCGGCTTCATCCTCATCGACGAGGCGACCAACAAGACGGTCGCCGCGGGGATGATCACCGACGCCGCCTGACTCCGGCCGCTCCTGCCAGGCCACCGGCTCCCGCCCTCACCGACAGGGCGGGAGCCGGTGGCCTGACGGGCCCGGGAGGGACGGAGGGCTCCGCCGGGCGGGGTCACGGCAGTCAGCGACGCCGCCGGCGCACTGCCCCCGCCAGCTCGAGCAGGTGCAGCGGGCCGCGCAGGCGACGCAGCCCGGCGGCATACAGCACCGCGCCGACGAAGCCGGCGACGAGGACCGCGAGCCACCCGCCGCCGGGGAGCACCGCGGCGGTGACCACGGGCACGGCGAGGAAGCCGACGACCGCCAGTGCCATGGCGGCAAGGGCCGGCCGCGAGAAGGGCGTCAGGCCGGTCGTCACGTGGACCATGGCCAGGCCGAGAAGGTTGCGCACGACGATCGACACGGCCCAGCCGACGGCGGCACCGAGCACACCCAGATGCGGGATGAGCGCGACGTCGATGGCCAGCTGCAGTGCCACCCCGATCGTCGTGTTGACCAGGTTGAGCGTCTGACGCCCGGACATGGCCAGCACGGTGTCGACCATCCCGAAAGCCGTCGACACGAGCATGGCCAGGGCGACGAGCGCGAGCGCGCCGGCCGCTCTGTCGTATCCCTGACCGAAGATCTCGAGCAGCGTGCCGGCGAAGACGATGAGAAACAGGTAGACCGGCCAGGAGAGCGCGACCAACCACGCGGTGGTGGTGCGGTAGATCTCCCGGACGTCGGGCAGGTCACCACGCGCGATCGCCCCCGCCATCCGCGGCTGCGTCGCCATCATCAGTGCGTTCGTGGCCATCTGCCCGATCACGACGAAACGGGTGGCAGCCGTGTAGAGCGCGGCGTCGATCGGTGAGGAGAGGGCCGCGACGAGGACGATGTCGAGCCGTTGGGCCGCCATCTGCAGGATGCTGGTCAGGGCGCGGGCGACGCTGAAGCGCCAGAACGCGAGAAAGGCCGGCCGACCCATGCGGGGTCGGTGCGGGCCGGCCGACGGGCTGCGCCCCAGGCAGCGGCGCATCCACCACAACGCGGCGGCCGCGGCGGGCAGATAGGGGAGCGACCAGCCCCATACCAGAGAGGCGGAGGAGCCCAGCGCGAGGACGGACGCGACGCCCGCCAGCTGGCCGAGGGGGCGTCCGACGAGGGAGACGGCGACGTTGGGGCGCATCGAGCCCGTGCCCCGGCTCACGGACACCGCGAGGTTCTCCCAGGACGCAAGGGGCAGGACGAGCGCCAGCGTCTGCAGGAAGCCGGTGGCCAGACCGGCCGAGCCGGGGGCGATGCGCTGCCCGAGCGGCTCCGCCAGCACGAACAGCGCGACGGCGAGGACCACCGACAGGGTGCTCGTGGGCAGGAACCCGACCTGCAGCAGGGTGCGCCTCGGCCAGGGGTCCTGGCCGGCGCGCAGGCGGCTCAGGAAGTAGACGAGACCGGTGTTGGCGCCGAAGTTCGCGATGGTCACCGCGACGAGGAACAACGAGGTGACGGAGAAGAAGACACCGGCCTGCGCTCCCGAGAGGGATCGCGTGATGACGATGGTGAGGGCGAACTGGGCGGCGGCGGTCACGACCGAGCCGGCGAGGTTGGCGCTGCCTCCCCGTGCGATGCCCTGGATCGAGCTGCTCTCGGCGCGGGGGCGCGACTGCGGTCGGGCGCGGGTGGTCACGACCCGTCCGCGAGGGTGGTCACGTCGAAGGAGGCGAGCACGGGCTCCACCCAGGTGTGCAG
>CALMNV010000107.1 GCA_937873285.1 uncultured Intrasporangium sp.
TCCCCGTGCTGCCAGTCGGTGCAGCGGAAGTCGAGCAGCACGACAAGGGCGTGCGCATCGCCACGTCGGCCGGGCGGACGCTCGCGGCGTCCTGGGCTCTCGCCGCCGACGGGCTGCGCTCGCCCACCCGGCGCCGGCTGGGCCTGGAGGCGCCGGCGCGCGGTCCGCGCCGATACGGGCTGCGCCGGCACCACGGCATACCGCCCTGGAGCGACCACGTCGAGGTCCACTGGGGGCCGCACGGCGAGGCCTATGTGACGCCGGTCGCCGACGACCTCGTGGGGGTGGCGGTCCTCAGCAGCCGCCGGGTGCCCTTCGACGAGCACCTCGCCGACTTCCCCCAGCTGCGTGCGCGGCTGGGCGGCAGCGTCGACCGTGGCACTCGGGTCCTCGGGGCGGGGCCGCTGCGGCGGCGCACCACGGCGCGGGCGAGCGGACGCGTGCTGCTCGTGGGCGACGCGAGCGGCTATGTCGACGCGCTCACCGGGGAGGGGATCTCCGTCGGCCTGGCCCACGCGCGGGCCGCCGTCGCCGCGGTCGCCACCGGTCGGCCGGAGGACTACGAGGCCGCGTGGCGCCGGGTGACCCGGAGGTCCACCCTCCTGACGTCGCTGCTGCTCCACGCCACCCGACCGGCACCCGCCCGTCGGGGCATCGTGCCGCTGGCGGCAGCGCTGCCCAGGGCCTTCCGGGCTGCGGTCGGAGAGCTGGCGAGGCCGCTCCCATGAGCCCGGCGGAGGAAGTGGTCCTGACCGACGAGCTGGGGCGGCGGACCGGCACGGCCCCGAAGGCGGAAGTGCACCACGCCGCCACGCCCCTGCACCTGGCGTTCTCGGCCTACGTCTTCGACGCGCACGGTGCGCTGCTCGTCACCCGGCGTGCCGCCGGCAAGCGCACCTTCCCCGGCGTGTGGACCAACACGGTGTGTGGGCATCCCGGGCCCGGCGAGCGGCTGAGCGTCGCCGTGGCGCGCCGCGCCGCTGACGAGCTGGGGCTGCCCGTCGACGGGCTGCGGCTCGTGCTGCCGCAGTTCCGCTATCGCGCCCAGATGGGCGGAGTCGTCGAGAACGAGCTGTGCCCGGTCTTCGTCGGTCGCGCGGGCGGAACCGGCCACCGCGACGACCCCGGAGCGCGTCCCGACGCGGGTGGCGACATCCGGCTGGCGGTGGACCCCTCCGAGGTGGGCGGCGCCGAGTGGGTCCCGTGGGCCGACTTCGCCGGCGACGTCATCCACGGCCGCCGAGCCGTGTCGCCGTGGTGCGCCCTGCAGGTCGCGCAGCTCGTGACGCTCGGGCCGGACCCCGCGCAGTGGCCCGCGGCTGACCCGGCGCTGCTGCCCCCCGCCTGCCCCCCGGAGCCCGGCTGGCCCCTGCACTGACCTGCGACGGCTGCTCGGGGCGGCCTACCGGATGACACGCACCGCCCGGGGCGACAAGACTCGTGGGGTGAGGAAGACGTCCGAGCGGTGGGTGCTGCACGTCGACCTCGACCAGTTCATCGCGGCGGTCGAGGTGCTGCGCCGCCCTGAGCTCGCGGGCCGTCCGATCCTCGTCGGAGGCCGCGGGGACCCGACTGAGCGCGCGGTGGTCGCGACCGCGTCCTACGAGGCGCGCGCGTACGGGGTGGGATCGGGTATGCCGCTGCGCGTGGCGGCTCGGCGCGTGCCCGACGCGGTGCTCCTGCCTGTGGACGCGCCCGCGTACGCCGCGGCGTCCGAGGAGGTCATGGGTGCGCTGCGGGGCCTCGGGCCGGTGGTAGAGGTGCTCGGCTGGGACGAGGCGTTCCTCGGCGTCGAGACCGGTGATCCGGAGGCCTTCGCCCGGCAGGCGCAGCGCGCGGTCCTCGACGCCACGCGGCTGTACTGCTCGGTCGGCGTCGGGGACAACAAGATCCGGGCGAAGATCGCGACCGGCTTCGCCAAGCCGGCGGGCGTGTTCCGGCTGACGGCGGCCAACTGGGTGGCGGTCATGGCGGAGCGGCCCACGATCGCGCTGTGGGGTGTCGGGTCGCGGGTGGCGAGGCGGCTGGAGGCACACGGCATACGGACCGTGGGGGAGCTGGCGGCGGCCGACCGGGAGGTGCTGCTCGCGGAGTTCGGCCCGCGGATGGGGCAGTGGTATGCCGATCTCGGCCACGGCATCGGCTCGGCCATCGTCGACGACACGCCGTGGGTGGCCCGGGGACACAGCCGCGAGACGACCTACCAGCGCAACCTCACCAGCCCGGCCGAGGTGGAGGCGGCCGTGCAGGAGCTCGCCGAACAGGTCTTCGGCGACACCGTCAAGGAGGGGCGGCCGGTCTTCCGCTTGACGCTCAAGGTCCGCTATGCGCCCTTCTTCACCCAGACCCGCAGCCGCAAGCTGGCCGCCCCGACGACGGACCGCGACACCGTCGTGACCGCCGCGCTCGCCCTGGCCGGCACCCTCGACCCGGGGCGGGAGGTGCGCCTGCTCGGCGTGCGGGCCGAGATGGTGATGCCGGAGGAGGGTCACCCGACCGAGCGGACGCCCATCCGCGGACGGCTGTGATGGCCGACCGGGTCGCCGCCTGACCGCTCACGGCGTGGTTCGAGGTATTCGGCGGCCCGATGCGCCCGCGGATTACCTCGACCCGGCGGCGCTCGGCCCCCGGCTGCCGTCGCCACGTTCGTTGTTGCGCTGCGCGGCGCGGGTGCCGAAGGTCTGCAGCACCCGCACGACCCGGGAGCCGAGCCGCCGATCGGCGTCCCGGCCCATGAGGTCCTCGCCGCCACCGGAAGCCGGCGGGTCCGG
>CALMNV010000108.1 GCA_937873285.1 uncultured Intrasporangium sp.
TTCTACCCGCTCGCCGAGGCGAGCCCGATCATCCGCGACCTGGGCCTCGACGCCCACGGGCTGGCCTGGGCGCGCGCGCCGCACGTGCTCGCGCACCCACTCGATGACGGCCGGGCCGCAGTGCTCCACGCCCGGGTCGAGGACACCGCCGCCGCGTTGGATGCCTCGGCGCCGGGCGACGGTGCCGCCTGGATGGAGATGTTCGCCGAGTGGGAGCGGGTCCGCGACCCGCTGCTCGACTCACTCTTCACCCCCTTCCCGCCCGTGTCCGGTGCCAGCCGGCTGCTGCGCCGGCTCGGCACGTCCGGCGCCGTGGAGTTCGCCCGGATGGCGCTGACGCCAGTCCGCCGGCTCGCCCGGGAGCGCTTTCGCGGCGACGAGGCGGCGCTGCTGCTGACCGGCAACGCCCTGCACACCGACATTCCTCCGGACGCTGCCGGCAGTGGCATGTTCGGCTGGCTGCTCGCCATGCTGGGCCAGGACGTCGGCTTTCCCGTGCCCCGCGGCGGAGCCCAGGAGCTGGCCTTCGCGCTGCGCCGCCGCGCGGAGGCGGCCGGTGTGCAGTTCCGCACGCACGCCCGGGTGACGGGCATCGAGGTGCGAGGTGGCCGCGCCGCCCGGGTCGCGCTCGCCGACGGGGGTGGTGTGGACGTGCGTCGGGCGGTGCTCGCCGACGTGTCGGCGCCGGCTCTCTATGAGCAGCTGCTCGCGCCGGAGCACGTCCCGCCACGGCTGCGCCGTGACCTCGACCGGTTCGAGTGGGACAACGCGACGGTCAAGGTCAACTGGGCCCTCGACCGTCCGGTGCCCTGGACGGCCCCGGACGTGGGCAGAGCCGGCACTGTGCACCTCGGGGTGGACGTCGACGGCTTCGTCGACTTCGCCGCAGACCTGACGGTCGGGCGGGTGCCGCAGCGTCCCTTCATCCTCTTCGGCGCGATGACGACCTCCGACCCGACGCGCTCACCGGCCGGCACCGAGTCGGCCTGGGCCTACACCCATGTCCCGCGCGACGTCGACTGGTCCGGTGGCCGGCTCGAGCAGCACGTCGCCCGCATCGAGGATGCGCTGGAGCGGGTCGCACCGGGTTTCCGTGCCGCGACGATCGCCCGGCACGTGCAGTCGCCCGCCGACCTGGAGGCCCTTGACGCCAACCTCGTCGGCGGTGCCGTCAACGGCGGCAGCTCGGCGCTGCACCAGCAGCTCGTCTTCCGGCCGACGCCGGGGCTCGGCCGCCCCGAGACCCCAGTGCCGGGGCTGTTCCTTGCCAGCGCGTCGGCCCATCCGGGCGGTGGGGTGCACGGGGCCTGCGGCTGGAACGCCGCGCGGGCGGCGTTGGGGTCGGGCAGCCGCACCGGGTCGGTGCGCCGGGCGCTGGCCCGCACCGCCTGGTCGCGGCTGCTCAGCCCGGAGTGATCGACTGGCGGTGCCGCCCCTCGGCGAGCAGGGCCAGCCGGGCGAGGGACTCCCGGTTGCGCGGCACGAGCAGCGCCTGCCGGACCGGCTTGGGCACGAGCTTCCCGGGTCCGGCGACAGCGTCCTCGCGCATGCGCACGATGCACGCCTGGGCTGAGATCGGCTCCAAGGTGAGGAACACGTGCGCCTCGCCGATCGGCCACCCCCGAGCCTTGAGCACCAGCTCCTCGAGGGGCCGCACCCGCAGCACCTGCGACGTGTCGTTGAGCAAGGCCGGCCACACCCCTGCGGAGTGGTGGATCTGCGACGCCTGTCCGGGCCACGCGTCGTCGACCTCCCGGATCCGGGACGCGCCGACGACCCACGTCGCGTAGAGCCAGCCGTCGCAGAGCACCGCCCAGACCGCCTCCACCGGCGCCTGGACCTGCCTGCTGACCTCGGCCGAGTCCTGCGCCTCGATGCCCATCCGATGCCTCCCGCGTGTCTGCCCGATCGCAACCCAGCAACCCCGACAGCCGACACCTACCCCGCAAGCGGGTGCCCCACCCTCCACCCCGTCGAGTGGCCACTTCCGCACGCCCCAACCCATCGAGTGGCCACTTCCGCACACCCCACCCCGTCGAGTGGCCACTTCCGCACACCCCAACCCGTCGAGTGGCCACTTCCGCCCACCTCCCAACCGTCGACTGGCCACTTCCGCACACCCCAACCCGTCGAGTGGCCACTTCCGCACACCCCAACCCGTCGAGTGGTCACTCGCGTCCGGGACAGAAATGACCACTCGACGAAACGGGGCCCCCCACCCCGTCGAGTGGCCACTTCCGCACACCTCCCAACCGTCGACTGGTCACTCGCGTCCGGGACAGAAATGACCACTCGACGAAACGGGGCCCCCGACCCGTCGAGTGACCACTTCCGTCGTGGGCACTGACTGCGGCCCCAGCACGGTCCCTACGCTGGGCGCCATGACCCCCGCGCCGAGCAAGGCCCCGGCGGTGTCGCTCGACGTCGGCGACCGCACGATCCGGCTGACCAGTCCCGGCCGGGTCTACTTCTCCGAGCGCGGCGAGACCAAGCTCGACCTGGCGCGCTACTACCTCGCCGTGGGCCCCGGCATCGTGCGCGCCCTGCGCGAGCGCCCCTGCATGCTGCACCGCTTTCCCAAGGGCGTCGACGGGCCGAAGGTTCACCAGAAGCGGCTGCCGGCCGGCGCGCCGCCCTGGGTGGAGACAGTGCGGCTGCACTTCCCGCGCCACGGTCTGCACGCCGACGAGCTGTGTGTCACCGAGCTCGCGAGCGTCGTCTGGGCGGTCCAGATGAGCACCGTGGAGTTCCACCCGTGGAACTCCCGCCGAGCCGACACCGAGAAGCCCGACGAGTGGCGCATCGACCTCGACCCCATGCCGCAGTGCCCGTTCGACACGGTGCGCCGCGCCGCGGCGGCCACCCGGGAGGTGCTGGACGAGCTCGGCGCGGTCGGATGGCCCAAGACGTCGGGAGGCCGAGGCCTGCACGTCTACGTGCGGATCCGCCCCGACCTGGGAAGCCGCGACGTGCGCCGGGCTGCGCTCGCGTTCGCGCGGGAGGTGGAGCGCCGGCTGCCGGACGAGGTCACGACGACGTGGTGGCGACGGGACCGATCGCCGCGCGATCTGTTCGTCGACTACAACCAGAACGCGCGCGACCACACCGTCGCGGCGGCATACAGCGTGCGGGGCAACCCGCGCGGCACCGTGTCGGCGCCGGTGACGTGGGATGAGGTGGCCGACCTCGAGCCGCAGGACTTCACCATCGCGACGATGCCCCAGCGGTTCGCAAGGCTGGGCGACCTCCACGACGGCATCGACGAGGCGGTGTTCGACCTGAGGCCGCTGCTGGAGTGGGCCGAGCGCGACGAGCGCGCCGGGGCGCCCACGCCGGTGGAGCCAGGGGAGCCGGACGAGGCGTGAGGGTCGATCACGCCTGCTTCGGCGACCGCCACGCGCGGGACGTCGTCGACGTGCGCCACGGCGAGGCGGCGGTCGCCGCCCTCGACCGCACCGGGTTCTGGGCCGTCGTCGTGACCTTCGAGGGCGCGGTGACCGCCGTCCGGTTCGCCGACCTCCGACCGGGTCCCTCGCCCGACCGGGCCGCTCCGCGATGGACCGCGGTCGGGTCCACGTGGTCGAGCTCGCTCGGCCACACGGCATACGTCTCGGGGGTCGAGGAGGTGCGTCGCCGCATCGCGGCCGGCGAGGTCTACCAGGTGAACCTGTGCCGGGTGCTGACGGCGCCCCTCCTGCCGGACGCCGACCTCGACGCTCTGCACGCGCTCGTGCGCCGCGGCAACCCCGCGCCGTATGCCGCCCGGATCCGCTGCGACGAGGCCGGGCTCGACGTCGTGAGCGCGTCGCCCGAGCTCTTTCTCGCCGTCGAGGAGGGACGGCTCGTGACCCGGCCCATCAAGGGCACGGCCGCCACGGCCGAGGCCATGCTGCCCAAGGACCGCGCCGAGAACGTCATGATCGTCGACCTGGTCCGCAACGACCTGTCAGCGGTGTGCGAGCCCGGCACGGTGTCCGTCGACGAGCTGTGCGCGCAGGAGAGCCACCCCGGCCTCGTCCACCTCGTCTCGACGGTCGGCGGCCGGCTGCGGGCCGGGATGTCGTGGCGCGACATCCTGGCCGCCACGACTCCAGCGGGCTCGGTCTCGGGGGCGCCGAAGTCCAGCGCGCTGCGCGCCATCCGCGACCTGGAGCCGGTCCCCCGGGGGCCCTACTGTGGCGCCGTCGGCTGGGTCGACGCCGACCGGCAGGAGGCGCGCCTTGCCGTCGGCATCCGCACCTTCTGGGCCGAGCGTGCGGCCGACGGCCGACGGGTGCTGCGGCTGGGGACCGGGGCGGGCATCACCTGGCACTCCGACCCGGAGGGGGAGTGGGCCGAGACGCAGCTGAAGGCGGCTCGACTGGTCGGGCTGGCATCAGGCAGGGTGGTGCCATGATGAGCGTCGCGAGGGCGGGAGCCCGATGGGACCGGTGAGCCCTGCCCTGCCCCGGGTGTGGGTGGACGGACAGCTCGTCGACCCGCACGCACCGTCCGTCTCGGCGGTGGACCATGCCGTCACGGTGGGCGACGCGGTCTTCGAGACGGTCAAGGTGCAGGACGGCATGCCGTTCGCCCTGACCAGGCACCATCGCCGGCTGCTGCGCTCAGCCGCGGGTCTCGGCCTGCCTGAGCCCGACCTCGACATGATCCGCACGGGCATCGAGGCGGTCCTCGACGGGCCGGCGCTCGATTTCGGCCGCTTGCGCTACAGCGTGACCGGCGGTCTCGGCCCGCTGGGATCGGACCGCGGCGGCGCGCCGCTGACCTACATCGTGCTCGCCGGCCCGCAGCCACGGCCACCCAGCTCGGGCCGGGTGACCGTCGTGCCGTGGGTGCGCAACGAGCGCTCCGCGGTGGCCGGGCTGAAGACGACGTCGTATGCCGAGAACGTCGTCGCGCTCGCCCGAGCCCATGAGCGCGGCGCCGTCGAGGCGGTCTTCGCCAACACCCGCGGCGAGCTGTGCGAGGGCACCGGCAGCAACATCTTCGTCGTCCTCGGCGGTCAGGTGCTCACCCCGCCGGCCACGTCGGGGCTGCTGCCGGGGATCACCCGCGAGCTCGTCCTCGAGTGGGCGGGGGAGGGCGGCATACGGGCCTGGGAGGAGACGCTGCCGCTGCGCATCCTCGAGGAGGCTGACGAGGTCTTCCTCACCTCGTCGACGAAGGACGTGCTGCCCGTCTCGGCGGTCGACGACCGGGAGCTGTTGCCCGGGCCGGTCACGGCTGCGCTCGCCGAGCTCTTCCGGCGCAACGCAGCGCGGGACATCGACCCGTGACCGGCCGGCACGAGGCGCCCAGGCGGCCGGATGTCGACTACTCCGACCCGGACGTGCTCCTCGACGCCGACGAGGACACGTGGGCCTGGCGGGCCCGGCTGCGGCGCAACCGCACGACCGCGCTCGCCTACCGTGTGCTCGTCGGCGTGATCGGGGGCACGGTCACCGTCATCGGGCTCATCGCCGTGCCCGCTCCGGGGCCTGGCTGGCTCATCGTCTTCTTCGGCCTGACCATCCTCGCCAGCGAGTTCGAGTTCGCCCAGCGGGTGCTGCACTTCGCGCGGGTGCAGGTCGGTCGGTGGAACGCGTGGGTGCTGGCCCAGCCGATGTGGGGACGGCTGGCCGTCGGCGCGGCGACCCTGCTGGTGGTCTGGGCGGTCCTCTGGGGCTACTTCGCCTGGCAGGGGGTGCCCGGGCTGCTGCCCGACTGGGGCGAGCAGTGGCTGCGCCGGCTGCCCGGGGTGGAGTGAGGGAAGCCGGGCGGTGGCCAAGCGATTACCGCTGCTCGTGGGTGACCGGCTATCCTTCCCAAGCGTCGCTCCTGCGGGGGCGCCCTGGACGTGTAGCTCAGTTGGTTAGAGCGTTCGCTTCACACGCGAGAGGTCAGGGGTTCGAGTCCCTTCACGTCCACTCCTTGGGTCGACGTTCCAGCCCCCGACACCCGGCGTGTCGGGGGTTGCGTCGTCTCTCGGCATCGGGCTGCTCGGCGGCAGGGCCGCCCACATCACGCACCAAGCGATGTCGGCGAGTGCCTGCGCTCGCTTCCCTCAAGTGCCGCAGCGCAGCCACCACCAGTCCCGCGTGCGGGTCCTGGTCACCGACTGCTGCCAACGTCGTCGCTTCCGTCATGGCGCCCATCCTGGTTGCCGCATGACCTGGCAACTTGCGTTGGCCTGAGGAAGACTTCGCACTGGGTTCGCGGGCATGGCCGACGATGTTCGCAAGGCGAGCGAAGCCCTTGGGCGATCACCGAGCAGTGGCAGTCGCCGGGTGGGCTGAGCAGACTCGAGAGCGACCAAGTTGCGAGAGCTCGGTGAGCGGGCTTCGGAACGAGGGAAGCGGTGACGCCTCAGCGGACAGGGACGGCGCGACTGCCCGCCGACGCCGTGGCCGACTCTTGCACACGAACGGGAGAAGCGATGATCCAGACCGGTCTCGCCGACTGGCTCCGAGACTCGGACCCTGCTTTGCGGTGGCAGGTTGAGCGCGATGTGTTGGGCGTGCCGGACCAGATCTGGCAAGCGACCCGAGCGAAAGTCGCCACGGAGGGATTCGGTGCCGAGCTCCTTGCCCGGCAGGACCCCGACGGGCAGTGGGCAGGTGGTGCGTTCTTCCCCGCTGGATGGGACTGGGGCGGAGAGGAGCCGCAGCCCTGGACGGCCACGACCTGGGCGCTGAACGACCTGCGCGAATGGGGCCTGGACGCCTCAGCGCTGGGAGACACCGCGCGCAGGCTGCAAGCGCACGCACGCTGGGAGTACGACGACCTGCCGTACTGGGGCGGCGAAGTCGACTGCTGCATCAACTCCTGGACCCTGTCCAACGGCCTCTGGCTGGGCGCGGACGTCGACGGCATCGTCGAGTGGTTCTTGGAGCACCGGCTCGGCGACGGGGGGTGGAACTGCGAATGGGTCGAGGGAGCGACCGTCTCGTCGTTCCACTCCACCCTCAACGCCCTCATCGGACTGCTCGACTATCAGCTCGCCACCGGCGACGCCGGGCGTGTCCTCGCTGCCCGCCGCGGCGGCGAAGAGTACCTCCTGCGCCGGAGCCTGTTCCGAAGGCTCTCGACCGGGCAACCATTCAACGAGTGGACGCTGAGGCTGGCGCATCCGCGCCGGGCGTACTACAACGTGCTCGCCGCGGCCGACTACTTCCGCGCCGCCGCGCTCGCCGACGGCACAGCCCCCGACCCGCGTATGGCAAGCGCGATCGAGCACATCCGCGCGCAGCGTCAGCCCGACGGCAGGTGGCTACAGGCTCACCGGCTGCAAGGACGGGTCTGGCTCCACGTCGACGCTGCCACCGGCGAGCCGTCGAGGTGGGTCACCCACCAAGCGATCCGTGTCCTCGACTGGTGGGACGCGCGCACCGAGCACCTTGGCCACGTCATGCACCAGCCGGCGACCCCGAGACCCGACTGACGCGATAGAGGTGGCGGCCGGCATGGTGACGCAGCTCACGCACCCCCGTCCGCTCGACCCGATCCATGTGCTCACTCGTAGCGTCGCGGCGGCACCTGCAGACCTGGGGCGGCGGCGTCCCGTGCGCGGCGCGGCGCTACGGTGCCACCCGCAGCCGCATGTGCGCCGTCGCAGACCGAAGGAGACCCACGTGACCAGCCTGTTCGACAGTGTTGCCCTGCGCGCCGAGCACGTGCGGACCGTCACCGCACGCAACCGGCTCTGGATATCGCCCATGTGCCAGTACTCGGTCTTCGCCGAGGACGGGCTCCCCACCGACTGGCACCTCGTCCATCTCGGCCAGTTCGCGGTCGGCGGCGCCGGCGTCGTCTTCACCGAGGCCACGGCCGTCAGCCCGGAGGGCCGCATCTCCCCGCGCGACACCGGCATCTGGTCCGACGAGCAGGCGCATGCGTGGTCGCGCGTGGCCGCCTTCGTGCGCGAGCAGGGCGCGGTGCCCGGCATGCAGCTCGCCCACGCCGGCCGCAAGGCGTCGACCTACGCACCGTGGGGCATGGACGGCCGCGGCACCGTCCCGCCCGAGGACGGCGGCTGGGCGGCCGTCGCTCCCTCCCCAGTCGCCTTCGGGCGGTATGCCGTGCCCAGTGCCCTCGACGAGGCCGGGATCGACGGCGTCGTCGCGGACTTCGCGGCGGCGGCCGAGCGGGCTGTAGGCGCCGGCTTCGAGGTGCTGGAGATCCACGCCGCGCACGGCTACCTGTTCCACCAGTTCCTCTCGGGTCTGGCCAACACCCGCACCGACGACTACGGCGGCTCCCTCGAGAACCGCGCCAGACTGCTGCTGCGCGTCACCGAGGCGGTGCGCCGGGCGGCCGGGGACCGCGCGGTGTTCGTGCGCCTGTCCGGCACCGACTGGGCCCCGCCGGAGCTTGCCGACCGCGCCTGGGACCAGGACCAGTGCGCCACCGTGGCGGGCTGGGCCGCCTCGGCGGGCGCCGACTTCCTCGACGTCTCCACCGGCGGGATCCTGCCGGCGGCCGATATCCCCCTCGGAGCCGGCTACCAGGTGCCCTTCGCAGCGCACGTGCGCCGCAGCGCCGGAGTGCCGGTGGCCACGGTCGGGCTCATCACCGACGCCGCCCAGGCCGACACCGTCATCCGCACCGGCCAGGCAGACGCTGTCATGGTGGCGCGGGCCGCCCTGCGCGACCCCCACCTGGCGCTGCGGATGGCGCGTGAGCTCGGCGTGCCCCTCGACTACGTGCCCGGGCAGTACCTCCGCGCCTACTGACGCCGCCGGCCCCTGCCCGAGCCGGCGGCCGCGCCGCCGGCACTGACGAGCACTACCGTGAGCTCATGGACGCCTCCGTCACCAGCCTGCTGATCTACGCCGAGCCGGGCGGTCCGGGCCAGGAGCTCGAGTCCGTCGCCCTCACCCCGTCAGGC
>CALMNV010000109.1 GCA_937873285.1 uncultured Intrasporangium sp.
CGTGATCCTCGGCCGCGAGGTCCTGATGACGGTGCTCCTGCTCTACCTGCGCAGCCGTGGCCAGGTTGGCCTGCCGGTCCACTTCGTGGGCAAGGCGGCGACGTTCAACCTTCTCGCCGCCTTCCCGCTCCTTCTGCTGGCCAACCGCTCGGACTGGGTCGGCGCGCTCGCCCGGCCGGTGGGCTGGGGGTTCGCGTGGTGGGGCATCGGTCTCTACTGGCTGGCTGCGGTGCTGTATGCCGTCCAGGCCCGCCTCGTGCTGTCCCGGCGCCGGGTGAGCACCTCGTGAGCGCGCCACCCCGGCGTCCCGACGCGTCGATGACGCTGCTCACCTCGATGCTGGAGCGCCCCCTCGACCCCGGCTACCAGGCCGCAGCGGACCGACGGCGAGCGGCCGGCCGCCTTCCCGCGACGTCGACCCGCACCCCGATCGTGCTCGTCATGGTGGTGTTGACCGGCTTCCTCTTCGCCGTCGGCGCCCGGTCGCTCCGGCCCCAGCCGACGGCAGCCTCGGCGGCCAAGGCGCAGCTGGTGCAGCGGATCGAGGCGCTGCAGGCTCGCAGCTCCGCCTCCACGGCGCGACTCGCGGCGCTCACGGGCGAGGTCCAGTCACTGGAGGCGCTGTCACTGCGGCAGTCGGGAGCCGGCGGCCTCGAGAGCCGGTCGCGCTCGCTCGCCGTGCAGGCGGGCGCGGCGGCGCTCGCCGGTCCGGGCCTCACCCTGACCCTCGACGACTCGCCGCAGTCCGCGGCCGGTGCCGACGCCGGCTCGCGACCGAGCAGCGGCTTCTCCTCGGGGCGGGTGAGCTCGACGGACCTGCAGATCGTGGTCAACGGCCTGTGGGCCGCCGGGGCGGAGGCCATCTCCGTCAACGGCCACCGGCTCACGTCCACGGCGGCGATCCGCTTCGCGGGGCAGGCGATCATCGTCGACTTCCGGCCGCTCGCCCGGCCCTACGTGCTCACCGTGCTGGGCGACGCCGACCGCATCCGCCGCGTCTTCGACCCGGCCTTCGCCGGCGTCTATCTCTCGCAGCTGCACCAGGCGCTGAAGATCCAGGTCGGGTGGGCTCCGGGGTCGTCGCTCACCGTGCCAGGGGACCCCTCGCTGCGCCTGTCGTTCGCAGCGCCGCTGCGTCGCGACGTAGGCTCTGCGCCGGGCCCGTCGCCGACGGGACCAGCCACCCCATGAGACAAGGCGGAGGGAGCGAACCGTGATTCCGGCGCTCGGCCTGCTGCTCGGTCTGGCCCTGGGCCTGCTGCTGAACCCGTCGGTCCCACTCTGGCTCCAGCCATACCTGCCGATCGCCATCGTCGCGGCCCTGGACGCGGTCTTCGGCGGCGTGCGGGCCGTGCTCGACGGCATCTTCAACGACAAGGTGTTCGTCGTCTCGTTCCTGTCCAATGTCGTCGTCGCCGCGCTCATCGTCTTTCTCGGGGACCAGCTCGGCGTCGGCTCGCAGCTGTCCACCGGCGTCGTCGTCGTCCTCGGGGTGCGCATCTTCTCCAACGTGGCCTCGATCCGGCGCCACCTGTTCCGGGCATGAGCGGCACCCCCTCGTCGCCGAGCCGCGGCCACCGTCCCAGTGCAGGCCCGTGGCGGCGCCTGGTCCGGCTCGGACGCCCTCGGGCGACCAAGGCCAACGTGCTGGCCGCATCCCTGGCCGTGCTGCTCGGCGTGGGCATCGCCACCCAGGTCCAGCTCACCCAGGAGCGCGGCCTCAGCCAGCTGAGCCAACCCGACCTGGTCAGGGTCCTCGACAACATCTCCGTGCGCGCGTCCCGGCTCGACGCCCAGGTCCGGGAGCTCGAGGCGACCCGGGACCGGCTGCGAAGCGGCACCGGAACCACGGCCGAGGCGCTCGCCCAGGCGCAGAAGCGGGTCGACACCCTCGGCATCCTCGCCGGCACTGTCGCCGCGAAGGGGCCGGGGATGCGGATGTCCATCAGCGACCCGGGCAACCAGGTCACCGGACCGCTCGTGCTCGACCTCATCCAGGAGCTGCGTGACGCCGGTGCCGAGTCCATCGAGATCGGAGGGGTCCGCGTGGTCGCCTCCTCCTACGTCGAGGACTCCGGTGGCCGCCTGTCGATCGACGGCAAGCCGGTCGGGCGGCCCGTGCTCGTGACCGCCATCGGTGACCCGGAGACGCTGGCCTCGGCCATGATGATCCCGGGTGGCATCGTCGAGACGATCCGCCAGAAGGGGGCCACTGCCACGCTGTCGAAACAGCCGACGGTGGAGGTCACCGCGCTGCACCAGCCGCTCACCCTGACCCAGGCGACCCCGGTGCCGTAGGCCGTGCACGCCGCTTCGACGGGTATGCCTGCGTGCATGGGCAGGTCCGTGTCATCCTTCCCCCGTGGCCGCACCCCTCTCCCGTATGCCGCGGCCGCACCGCACCGTCCCGCCAGTTCGACAGGAGCCCCCCGAATGACCTCCCTCGATTACCCGTCCGGCCTTCGCTACACGGCAGACCACGAGTGGGCCAGGGCCGGTGAGGGTGGCGTCGTCCGGGTCGGCATCACGGCCTTCGCCCAGGACGCCCTCGGAGACGTCGTGTACGTCTCGCTGCCGGCCGTAGGCGACACGCTCACCGCGGGCGAGGCCTGTGGCGAGGTGGAGTCCACCAAGTCGGTCAGCGACATC
>CALMNV010000110.1 GCA_937873285.1 uncultured Intrasporangium sp.
CCAAGGGGTCGACGTCGACGTGGACCACCTGCCCGCGGGCGTGCACCCCGGCATCGGTGCGCCCGGCCACGGTGAGCCGCAGCGGCGAGCGGGCGCGCAGCACAGTGGTCAGCGCCGCGGCGAGCTCGCCCTCCACGGTCCGCAGGCCCGGCTGCGCGGCCCACCCGGCGAAACGCGTGCCGTCGTAGGCCAGGTCTATCCGCAGCCGCAGGTCGGTCATGGCCGGCGAGCCTAGCGCTGGGCTCGGTCTGCTGCCGCGGGCCCTCGGGCGGCGTCAACGTCCGGGGTCGCGTGCGCGTCTAGGAGTTGGAGGCCCGCGGCAGCCGGCCGGGTGGCCTCGTCCGAAGGGAGAACCACATCATGTTTTCCGTCCTGCGCCGTCGGATGGCTCTCACCGCCGCCTTCACCGCACTCGTCGCCCCGCTCGGGGCCACCGCCGCCATGTCGCCCGCGGCCGCGCACAGCCAGTCCAGCACCTCCACCGCCTCCAGAGCTTCCTACTGTGGCATCAGCTGGGGCTCGTTGCCCAAGGCCACGAGCCCGAGCCAGCTCTGGACCGGCAACATCAGCGGCGTCCGCTCCGGGCGGCACACCTGCTTCGACCGGGTCGTCTTCGACATCGGCCGGGGGCTGGGCCGGCTCGGCTACAACGTCCGCTACGTCAACGCGGTGACCGGCCCCAGCGGGCTGCCGGTCCCTGTGGCCGGTGGCGCCAAGCTCCAGATCACCGTTCACGCGCCGGCGACGATGAGGATCCCCTCCTCGGGCGTCGTCGACTACACCGGATGGCAGACCTTCCGGCAGCTCAAGTGGGTCTCGAGCTTCGAGGGCCAGACCGACTTCGGGCTCGGCGTGCGCGCCCGGCTGCCGATGCGGGTCTTCACCCTGCCCGGCACCGGCGGCGGCCAGCGCCTCGTCGTCGACGTGGCGAACTTCTGGTGAGACCTGCCGCGGGCGGCCCCGCCCGCAACGACCGAGGGCCCTCCACCGGTTGGGAGAGGGCCCTCGGGCTGTCGGTGGCTGCCGGGGTTTGTCGCGCGTCCCGGTCAGGCGTCGGGGCGCGTGTCGCCCTCGGTGGCGTGGCCGCCGGCGGCCTCGCCTCCCGCACTCGAGTCGGCATCCTCGACGTCGGCGACCTCGGCACCGGCGGGCGCCTCGACGACGGGTGCCTCCACGGCGCCGGTGCCCTCTGCTGCGACGTCCTCGACCGCGGTGTCCTCCACCGCGACGTCCTCCACCGCGGTGTCCTCGACCGCGGTGTCCTCGACCGCGGTGTCCTCGACCGCGGTGTCCTCGACCGCGACGTCAGCCGCCGGCTCGGTGGCCGCAGCCGCGGCCGCTGCCGTGGCACCGGCCGTCGACGGGGTGGCAGTGCGCCGGGTGGCGGCCTCGGCCTCCCTCACCGTCGCCTGCTTGGGCGACATGGGCTCGCGGACGAGCTCGATGACGACCATGGGGGCGTTGTCGCCCTTGCGCGGCCCGATCTTGGTGATCCGCGTGTAGCCGCCCGCGCGGGCCGCCATGTCGGGCGCGATCTCGGCGAAGAGCCGGTGCACGACGCCCTTGTCACGCACGACCGTGAGCACCCGGCGCCGCGAGTGCAGGTCGCCGCGCTTGGCGAAGGTGATGAGCCGCTCCGCGAGCGGGCGCAGCCGCTTCGCCTTGGCCTCGGTGGTCGTGATCCGGCCGTGCTCGAACAGCGACGTCGCCAGGTTGCTGAGGATCAGCCGCTCGTGCGCTGGGCCGCCACCGACGCGGGGGCCCTTGGTGGGGGTGGGCATTGTTGTCTCCTAGGTGGTCCGACCGGTCCGCTCCGTCTCACGCGGGAGGCGGCTCGGTCACAGGCGGTGGGTCAGAGCTGCTCGTCCTCGACGTAGGCCTCGTCGTCCGCCTCGTCGTAGTCGTCGGCGTAGTCGCCCACGAGGGCGGACGGGTCGAAGCCGGGCGGGCTGTCCTTGAGGGCGAGGCCCATCCCGACGAGCTTGGCCTTGACCTCGTCGATCGACTTCGCCCCGAAGTTGCGGATGTCGAGCAGGTCGGCCTCGCTGCGCCCGACGAGCTCACCCACGGTGTGGATGCCCTCGCGCTTGAGGCAGTTGTAGGAGCGCACCGTCAGGTCGAGGTCCTCGATCGGCAGGGCGAGGTCCGCGGCGAGCGCGGCGTCCGTCGCCGACGGGCCCATGTCGATGCCCTCGGCCTCGACGTTGAGCTCGCGGGCCAGGCCGAAGAGCTCCACGAGCGTCTTGCCCGCAGAGGCCATCGCGTCGCGCGGCGGCATGGAGTTCTTGGTCTCCACGTCGACGATGAGCCGGTCGAAGTCGGTGCGCTGCTCGACCCGGGTGGCCTCGACCTTGTAGGTCACGGCGAGCACCGGTGAGTAGATCGAGTCGACGGGGATCCGCCCGATCTCCTGGTCACCGGACTTGTTCTGCTGCGCGGAGACGTAGCCACGGCCGCGCTCGACGGTCAGCTCCATCTCGAGCTTGCCCTTGTCGTTGAGCGTCGCGATGTGCAGGTCGGGGTTGTGCACCTCGACGCCCGCCGGCGGCGTGATGTCACCGGCCGTGACGGCGCCCGGGCCCTGCTTGCGCAGGTACATGACGACGGGCTCGTCGTGCTCGGAGGACACGACGAGGCCCTTGACGTTGAGGATCATCTCGGTGACGTCCTCCTTGACCCCGGGCACCGTCGAGAACTCGTGGAGCACGCCGTCGATGCGGATGCTCGTGACCGCGGCGCCCGGGATGCTCGACAGGAGGGTGCGACGGAGGCTGTTGCCGAGCGTGTAGCCGAAGCCGGGCTCGAGGGGCTCGATGGTGAAGCGCGAGCGGTTGTCCGCGACGGCTTCCTCGGAGAGCTGGGGACGCTGTGCGATGAGCACGGTTGGTTTCCTTCCCACGGGCGACCGCCATATGACGCCTCGTGAAGCTGCCCGGTCGTGATCCGGGCGGGCCGGCTCGGCTCTGTCCGCGAGCTCGGCCCCGGGTAAGGCCCGGTATGCCGTGGAGCGCGCTCCACGGCATACCGGATCTGGTCAGTTCTTGGAGTAGAGCTCGACGATGAGCTGCTCGGTCAGCTGCGAGTCGATCTGCGCACGGACCGGGAGCTGGTGGATGAGGATCTGCAGCGAGCCGGGCACGACCTGCATCCAGGCCGGGACCGGGCGCTCGCCGAAGGTCTGCCGGGCCAGCTCGAACGGGAACGTCTCGACCGACTGCTTGCGCACCGTGATGATGTCGTACTGCCCGACCCGGTAGGACGGGACGTCGACTCGGCGCCCGTTCACCTCGAAGTGGCCGTGGGTCACGAGCTGGCGGGCGGCGCGGCGCGTGCGAGCCAGCCCCGCACGGTAGACGACGTTGTCGAGGCGCGACTCGAGGATGGTCAGCAGGTTCTCACCGGTCTTGCCGGGACGGCGGGCGGCCTCCTGGTAGTAGCGGAAGAACTGCTTCTCCATGACGCCGTAGGTGAAGCGGGCCTTCTGCTTCTCCTGCAGCTGGGTGAGGTACTCCTTCTCCTGGATCCGGCGCCGGCCGTGCTGGCCGGGCGGGAAGGGACGGAGCTCGAAGTTCTTGTCGCCGCCGACGAGGTCGATCTTGAGGCGACGCGACTTCTTGGTGATCGGGCCGGTGTAACGAGCCATGAGCTATCTCTGCCTTCTTGCTGTCTCGGGCCGGATCAGACGCGGCGGCGCTTCGGCGGGCGGACGCCGTTGTGCGGCGTGGGGGTGACGTCGCTGATCGAGCCGACCTCCAGGCCGGCTGCCGTCAGCGATCGGATCGCGGTCTCTCGGCCTGAGCCGGGACCCTTGACGAAGACGTCGACCTTGCGCATGCCGTGCTCCATCGCGCGGCGCGCCGCCGCCTCGGCGGCCATCTGGGCGGCGAACGGGGTGGACTTGCGCGAGCCCTTGAAGCCGACCTGGCCGGAGGAGGCCCAGGCGATGACCGCACCGGTGGGGTCGGTGATCGAGATGATCGTGTTGTTGAACGTGCTCTTGATGTGAGCGTGCCCGTGGGCGACGTTCTTCTTCTCCTTGCGACGAACCTTCGTCACGCGAGCCTTGGGAGGCATGTCTCTCCTACGTCAAAGAAATACGGGGGGCCGGTGGGTGGCCCGGGAGGTCGCCGAAGCGACGGGTCACTTGGCCTTCTTCTTGCCGGCCACGGTGCGCTTCGGGCCCTTGCGGGTGCGGGCGTTCGTCTTCGTGCGCTGCCCGTGCACGGGCAGGCCGCGACGGTGCCGCAGCCCCTCGTAGGAGCCGATCTCCACCTTGCGGCGGATGTCGGCCTGCACCTCGCGGCGCAGGTCACCCTCGATCTTGAAGTTGCCCTCGAGGAAGTCGCGAAGCGCGACGAGGTCGGCGTCGCCGAGGTCCTTGACGCGGACGTTGGGGTCGACGCCGGTTGCTGCCAGCGCCTCCTTGGAACGGGTGCGACCCACACCGAAGATGTAGGTCAGGGCGACCTCGACACGCTTCTCGCGCGGAAGGTCGACGCCAACAAGACGAGCCATGTTGGGGGTTCTCCTGGGTTCTCGTTGTCGCGGAGGTCTGGTGCAGTCACCGCTCCGGTGGCTGTCCGCCGCACAGAAGGGCGGACTCCGGTCCCCGGCCTCCGCGACCGGGGGTGACGTCCTGCGCCGGCTCGACGAGCCGGCCATCAGGGGTCGGGTGCTGCGATTCTCGTGGTGCGATTGTGTTGTGTAGGCCGTCGAAGTGCTCCGACCGGTGCAGGGTGGTGCGGCTGCTCAGCCTTGGCGCTGCTTGTGGCGCAGGTTCTCGCAGATCACCATGACCCGCCCGTTGCGGCGGATCACCTTGCACTTGTCGCAGATCTTCTTGACGCTCGGCTGAACCTTCATCTGCCTGCTGTCTTTGTCGATCGTGCCCCCGGCACGCCGGGCCCAGGATCGGGCCCGACATCCCAGGTGCGGGTGGAAACGGGAGTTGGTGCCGTGCGGTCGGGGTCGGGCCCCACCCGCTCAGCGGTAGCGGAAGACGATCCGGCCGCGGGTCAGGTCATAGGGCGAGAGCTCGACGACGACCCGGTCCTCGGGGAGGATCCGGATGTAGTGCTGACGCATCTTGCCCGAGATGTGGGCGAGCACC
>CALMNV010000111.1 GCA_937873285.1 uncultured Intrasporangium sp.
CGGGTTCAATGTTCAATTGTGCGATGTAGGCCATGATGGTGAGTGGCTATCGCAGATTGTGCAGATGGCGCCCGGCGCCATTCTCCTGGAAGAACCTCTTGCCGTTCGTGAAGGATGGGCGATCAGTGGTGTGCTCAAGCGACATCATGTGACAGAGAACATCCCTGTATTGGCCTACTCTCTGGATCATGAAAACGATCAGGGACAGATCCTGGAGTTGAATTATCTCCACAAACCGCTGCAACCGGAACAGCTCGCCAGGGAACTGGAGCGCCTTGGCGAATCACAGAATGGGGGACAAACAGTGCTAGTGGTGGACGATGATCCCGGCATTCTGGATATGCACAGCCGCCTTGTAGAGCAAACGGGTCGGCGGGCGCTCACGGCCCGGTGGCGCTGGGCCCGGGCGTCGCAGCCGCTGGCCCCGGCCCCGGGACGGGAGCCGTGGCACTCGCTCCGGGCGGCGTCGCGCTCGGCGATGCGCCCGGCACGGCGGCCCCGCCCTGGCCGGTCGCTGCCGTGGTCGGCGTGGTCGGCGTGGCCGGCGTGGGTGTCGCGGCCGATGTCGGGCTGTCGGTGGGGCTGGGCGACGTCGTGCTCGGCGTCGAGGAGGGGCGTTGCTCGGCGGGCGACCCTCCGAGCGCCGGCGAGGGTGCCTTGGTGCCGGGCGAGCTGCCGGTCCCCCCGCTCACCGCGTTGCTGATGGACGTGCCAGAGCTCCGGGTGCTGGACAGCGGATGGCCGAGGACGCCCTCAAGGGCCGTGATGCCGCCCAGCGCGAGAGCCGCTGCGACGGCGATCCCGCCGACCAGGGCCGCCCACGGCTTGCGCCCGCGCACCGCCCACGGCATACCGCCGCCCACCGGACGAGAGCGGGTGGCCCCGTGCACCGCGACGGGCTGCGCCGAAGCCCGCCCGGTCACCACCTTGGGGCGCACCTCCCGCAGGCGGCTGCCGGCACGGCTGAGCGAGTGGCCATAGACGGCCGTCCCGATCGTCGCGATGACCGAGCCGACGAGGGCACCGATGATCGTGCCCGCCACGCCGAGAAAGGAGGCGGCCAACGCCGCCGTCACGGCCGCCAGCGCGCTGCCGAGGACCTGGGTGAGGGTGAGCCCGAGGAAGCCCTCGGGCGAGCCACCCGCGGCCAGCTCGTCCGTGTCGTCGCTCGAGCCGGGGCCGGC
Source organism: uncultured Intrasporangium sp. (assembly GCA_937873285.1). Taxonomy (GTDB): domain Bacteria; phylum Actinomycetota; class Actinomycetes; order Actinomycetales; family Dermatophilaceae; genus CALMNV01. Next base: position 1,185 of record CALMNV010000111.1, read on the forward strand.
GCTCGAGCCGAAGTGGGCGCCGGAGGCGCCGCCGGTCCCTCGGGTGGGGGGCGGTGTGGTCGCGGATGGGGTGGCGGGCGGCATGATGCTGACGAGACTCTCCTGGGGGATGCGTGAGACTGCGTCCGCCGCCGTTGCCGGATCCCTGCTGGCCAGCCCCCGCGAAGGCGCCTGTCCGCGCCTGCCGGGCCGATCCGGGCCCGATTCTACCCGGGCACACCTGAACGGCTGCTGCGCCCGAGGGCTACCGACCAGGCCGGGACACGAGTGCGCCGGGCTCGTCGGTGTGCCGCACCTGCCTCGCGCGGGCCTCGCCGTCCGCGTCGACTGGGGAGACGGAGCGTGAGACCGAGCGGGTGCCGAGCCGCCGCGGCACGCGCTGGTGACGGGCAAGGCGGTAGGGCACGCTCGTGACGACGACGCTGGGCACGAGCAGCAGTCGCAGCTTGATGCGCAGGGCGCTCTGGTTGTGCAGCAGACCCTCCCACCAGCGATCGACGACGTACTCGGGCACGAAGACGACGATGAGGTCTCGGGGACTGTCCACCCGGATGCGCGAGACGTGCTCGAGGATCGAGTCGGTCACGTCCCGATACGGCGAGTGCAGCACGGTGAGCGGCACCGGCAGATCGGCCTCCACCCAGTCCCGTTGCAGGGCCGCCGTCTCCTCGACGTCGATCTGGACGGTCAGGGCGGTGAGGCTGGACGGTCGGGTGGCCCTCGCGTAGGCGATGGCCCGCAGCACGGGCTCGTTGAGCGTCGAGACGAGGACCACGGCGTGGACCCGGCTGGGCAGCTGCCGGGCGGCGCTCCGGGGGCGCAGCTCCTGACGGACCCGCTCGTAGTGGCGGGAGACCGCGTGCATGAGCAGCACCAGCAGCGGCACGGCGATCACCACGAGGTAGGCGCCGCCGGTGAACTTCGTGACGAGCACGATGACCAGGACGAGCCCGGTGAACAGGGCGCCGAAGGCGTTGATGACGCGGGCCAGCCGCACGCGCGAGCGCACTCCGGGCGCGATGACCTGGTGCAGCTCACGGTTCCAGTGCCGCACCATGCCGATCTGGCTGAGGGTGAACGAGGTGAACACCCCGAGGATGTAGAGGTGCAGCAACTGTTGCACCGATGCGCGGTAGGCCACGAGCAGTCCCCCGGCCACGAGCGCGAGGGCGAGGATGCCGTTGCTGTATGCCAGTCGGTCGCCTCGGGTGCGCAGCTGCCTCGGCATGAGCCCGTGCTTGGCGAGGATGGAGGCGAGCATCGGAAAGCCGTTGTATGCCGTGTTGGCCGCGAGGATGAGCACGAGCGCCGTCGCCGCCTGGATGACGAAGAACATCGGGCTGTTGTCGCCGAACACGGCTGCGGCGAGCTGGGCGATCACGGTCTGCTGCGGGACGGTGGTGCACGAGCCGGGGAACCCCACGAGGTCGCAGGGGTTCTCGGCCACGTGCACCCGGCTGACCATGGCGAGCACGGTGATGCCGGCGAACATCGTCACGGCGAGCACGCCCATGGCGAGCAGCGTGCGCGACGCGTTGCGGGCCTTGGGAGGGCGGAAGGCCGGCACCCCGTTGCTGATGGCTTCCACGCCGGTCAGGGCGGTGGAGCCGGAGGAGAAGGCACGCAGGACCAGGAAGGCGAAGGCGACTCCCGTCAGGCCCGGGGTCTCGGGGCGGATGCCGTATGCCGCGCTCGCCGCGACCGGCGCATCCCCGAGGACCGCGCGGGTCAGGCCGATGGCGACCATGAGCAGCACGCCGCCCACGAAGAGGTAGGTCGGCACGGCGAAGGCGCGCCCCGACTCCCGCACACCCCGTAGGTTCATCAGGGTGAGCAGGATCACGAAGCCCACCGCGATGGAGACCCGCTCCGAGTTCAGGCCCGGCAGCGCCGAGACGATGTTGTCCACTCCCGCAGCCACGGAGACGGCGACGGTCATGACGTAGTCGACCATCAGCGAGGCGGCCACGACCATGCCTGCGCCTCTGCCGAGGTTCTGCGTGACGACCTCGTAGGACCCGCCGCCGCCCGGATAGGCGTGCACCACCTGCCGGTAGGACAGCACCACGACCACGAGGAGCACGACGACGGCCAAGGCGACCCATGGCGCGAGGTAGAGGTAGGCGAGCCCGCCGACCGTGAGCACCTTGAGGATGGACTCGGTGGCGTAGGCGACGGACGACAGCGGGTCGGAGGCGAAGACGGGCAGGGCGATCCGCTTCGGCAGCAGGGTCTCACCCAGCGTGCCGGTGTCCACGGGAGGCCCGACCAGGACCCGCTTGGCGGTGGAGATCTGTTGACGCATGGATGCGACGCTAGGAGTGTCGGCGTGTGGATCGTGCAAGGACTTCGGCCACCGACGCAAGGATCGTGAAAGGGTTTTCCCAGAGCCGGGGCACCGTGTGCGAACCTCCGGGCCAGGGCACGGCATACCGCACACAGCATGGCGAGCGCGCCTCGCGGTCAAGCGGACGGGAGGTGGGCATGGCCACAGATCACCTCGCGGGCGGCTCAGAGCGCCCGGCGCCCGACCCGCCGGAGCGGCACGGCTCCGTCGCGGCCCTCCCGTCGCCGAGAGGGGGCCTGCCCGGCTTCCGGCTGGCAGCCGGCGTTGCGCTGGCCGTCCTGCTGCCGGCCCTGCTCACCTGGGTGCTCCTCCTCCTCGGACCCGCCACCAACCTCGCCGGCGACGTGCTGGTGCTGCTCATCGGCGTCGTCGTCACCGCGGTCGTCGGAGGGCTGTGGCCCGCACTGCTCAGTGCGACGATCAGCTCGACCCTGCTCAACTACCACTTCATTCCACCGGTGCGCACGCTGCAGATCGCCGAGGCGCACAACGTCTTCACCGTCGTCGGCTTCGTCGTCGTCGCCGCTCTCGTGAGCATGGTGGTGCACCGAGCCGCGACGACGGCATCGGCGGCGCAGCGGGCCGCGGCGGAGGCGCGCACCCTCGCGCAGGTCGCGCAGGCCACCGTGAGCGGCCACGATGCCCTGCCCACCCTCCTCGAGCAGCTTCGCGCCTCCTTCGGGATGACCTCCGCGAGCCTGCTCGCGCGGCAGCCCGAGGCCCAGGACGCCGGCAGCCACCCGGCAAGGGCGGACTGGCGCGTCGTGCAGGCCCGGGGCGCGCAGCCGCCCCAGCGGCCGGAGGAGGCGGACGTGCAGGTGGCGGCCGGCGACGAGCTCGTCATCGCGCTCTGCGGCCGGTCCCTCGGGGCGGGAGACCGGGAGATCCTCAAGGCATTCGCCGCCCAGGTCCAGGGGGCTCTTGAGCGAGACCGGCTTGCCCGCAGCGCGGCCGCGGCGGCCCGCCTCGAGGCCAGCGAGCGACTGCGGGACGCCCTCCTCGCCGCCGTCGGGCACGACCTGCGAACGCCGCTGGCTTCTGCTCGGGCCGCGGTCAGCAGCCTGCGCACTCGGGACGTGGCGTGGTCTGCTGCCGAGCGCGACGAGCTGCTCGAGACGGCGGAGGAGTCGTTGCAGCGCCTCAGCGCCCTCGTCGCCGACCTGCTCGACCTTTCCCGGCTCAAGGCCGGCGTGCTCAAGCCTGCTCGGCAGCAGGTGTGGTTCGACGAGCTCGTGCCGCCCGCTCTGGCCGAGCTCGGGCCGGCGGCGCGCGTCGTCGCTCTGGACCTCGCCGACGACCTTCCGTCGGCCGTGGGGGACGCCGCCCTCGTCACCCGCGCCCTCGTCAACGTCATCGACAACGCGCTGAAGCACGGAGCATCGCCCGGGCCGCCGCTCGTGACCGGGTCGGAGCGGGACGGCTGGGTGCAGCTGCGCGTGATCGACCACGGCCCCGGGCTCGGGCACGATGACCAGGAGCGGGTGTTCCAGCCGTTCCAGCGACTCGGAGACACGGACAACACGACCGGACTGGGCCTCGGCCTGGCGCTCTCGCGCGGCCTCGTCGAGGCCATGCACGGCACGCTGCGCACCGAGCCGACGCCCGGCGGAGGGCTGACCGTCGTGCTCAGCCTGCCGGCGGCGGCCGAGAGCGCCGACCCGGAAGCGGGCTGGGTTGCCACCGGAGACGTCGACCCCGGCGCACCTGCCCCCCGGGGGTTTTCGTGACCACCCGCATCCTCGTGGTCGACGACGAGCCGCAGCTGCTGCGCGCGCTGCGGATCAACCTGCGAGCCCGGGGTTACGAGGTCGAGGTCGCCGTGTGCGGCGTCGACGCCCTGCGGCTCGCGGGGGTCGCTCCGCCCGATCTCGTCATCCTCGACCTCGGCCTGCCCGACCTCGACGGCGTCGAGGTGATCCAGGGCCTGCGAGGCTGGACCGAGGTGCCGATCATCGTGCTCTCCGGCCGCAGCGGTGGCCCCGACAAGGTGGCCGCCCTCGACGCGGGCGCGGACGACTACGTCACCAAGCCCTTCGGTGTCGAGGAGCTGCTCGCTCGCGTCCGCGCGGTCACCCGGCGGGCCGCGGCCGGCGAGGTGGCATCCGCGCCGGTCGTGTCGTTCGGGGAGGTCACGGTCGACCTGGCGAGCCATCTCGTGACCCGCACCGGGCCGAGCGGCGAGACCGAGACGGTCCGCCTGACCCCCACCGAGTGGAACCTGCTCGAGGTGCTCCTCCGGGCGCCCGGCAAGCTCTTCGCGCAGCGCCAGCTGCTCACGCAGGTGTGGGGGGCGGCCTACGTCAACCAGCCGGCCAACCTGCGGCTCTACATGGCCCAGCTGCGGCGCAAGCTCGAGCCGGACCCGAGCCGCCCCCGCTACCTGCTCACCGAGCCCGGCATGGGCTACCGGTTCTCCCCCGGCAGGTGACCACGCGCCTCGCCCACCGCCGCGCACCGTCGTGGCCTGCCCACTGCACCGCCCGGGAATACACCCCCTAGGGGTATGGTTGACCGGACGTGACAGGAGACCAGCCAGTGAGCCTCGAGCAGGCGACGCCCAACACGCCGGGCTACATCCAGAGCAAGGATGCCCAGCTGCGACGGCTGCGCCGTGTCGAGGGCCAGGTGCGAGGACTGCAGCGGCTGGTCGAGTCCGACACCTACTGCATGGACATCCTGACCCAGGTGGCCGCGGCGACCAAGGCGCTCGAGGCGGTGGCTCTCGGGCTGCTCGAGGACCACCTTCGACATTGCCTCACCGAGGCGGCCAACGACCCTGAGGCCGACCTCGACGAGAAGCTCACGGAGGCCTCGGCCGCCATCGGGCGACTCATGCGCGCATGAAGCGCACGACCCCATCCATCAAGCACGATCCGACACCCATCAAGGAGAGCACCAGCATGAGCACCAACCAGAGCACGCAGACCTACCCCGTCGACGGCATGACCTGCGGCCACTGCGTCGGTGCCGTCAGCAGCGAGATCTCCCAGCTGCCCGGGGTCAGCGACGTCAAGGTCGACCTCGTCGCCGGCGGCACGTCCAACGTCACCGTGGTCAGCGACACCCCCCTGACCGACGCCCAGGTGAGCTCGGCGTTGGAGGAGGCCGGCAACTACCGCCTCGCCCGCGGCTGAGCCCGCGCGTCGACAACCACACGCCTCGCTTGGGAGGCGGGAAGGACACACTCCCGTGAGCCTTGACACTGACCGGTTCGAGCCGGTGACGCGCGACATCGAGCTGCAGATCGGTGGCATGACGTGCTCCTCCTGCGCCGGCCGCATCGAGAAGAAGCTCAACAAGATTCCCGGGGTGACGGCGACGGTCAACTACGCCACCGAGAAGGCCAAGGTCACCGTCTCCGGAGACGTCGACGAGCGCGACCTCGTCAGCACCGTCGAGGCGACGGGTTACACGGCCACCGTTCCGGCTCCGCCGCGCGCGGAGCCGGACGGTCCTGACCAGTCCGACGCCGAGGCGGCTGCCGGGTCCGCCGAAGCGGACGCGTGGCGCCAACGGCTCGTCGTCTCGGCGATCCTCAGCGCCCCGGTGGCCGCCATGGCCATGGTGCCGGCGCTGCAGTTCGACAACTGGCAGTGGCTCTCGCTGACCCTCGCCTCCCCGGTCGTCGTGTGGGGCGCGCTGCCCTTCCACCGCGCTGCGTGGGCCAACCTGCGCCACGGGGCCGCGACGATGGACACGCTGATCTCGGTGGGGGTGACGGCGGCATACCTGTGGTCGCTGTGGGCCCTCTTCTTCACCTCGGCGGGCATGACCGGGATGCGTATGCCGTTCGCGCTGCTCCCGAGCAGCGGCGCAGGAGAGTCCGCCCACCTCTACCTCGAGGTGGCATCCGTGGTGACGACGTTCATCGTCGCGGGGCGCTACTTCGAGGCCCGCGCCAAGCGCAGCTCCAGCGCCGCGCTGCGCGCCCTGCTCGGCATGGGAGCCAAGGACGTCGCGGTGCTCGACGACACCTCCGGGGGGGAGGTCGAGCGGCGGGTGCCGGTCTCGACGCTGCGCGTCGGGCAGCGCTTCATCGTCCGGCCCGGAGAGAAGATCGCGACTGACGGCATCGTCGAGTCGGGCTCGTCGGCCGTGGACGCCTCGATGCTGACGGGCGAGTCCGTGCCCGTCGAGGTGGGCCCGGGCGACGCCGTCGTCGGCGCCACCGTCAACGCCGGCGGTCGCCTCGTCGTGCGAGCCACCCGCGTCGGCGCCGACACCCAGCTCGCCCAGATGGCCCGGCTTGTCGAGCAGGCCCAGACCGGCAAGGCAGCGGCGCAGCGGCTGGCCGACCGGGTGTCGGGGATCTTCGTGCCCGTCGTCATCGGCCTGTCCCTGCTCACGCTCGCGGTGTGGCTGCTGACAGGGCAGACGGCGTCCGCGGCGTTCACGGCGGCCGTGGCCGTCCTCATCATCGCTTGCCCCTGCGCGCTCGGGCTCGCCACGCCGACCGCGCTGCTCGTCGGCACGGGCCGCGGCGCGCAGCTCGGCATCCTCATCAAGGGTCCCCAGGTGCTCGAGTCGACCCGCGCGGTCGACACCGTCGTGCTCGACAAGACGGGCACCGTGACGACTGGTCACATGGGCGTCGTCTCCATCGAGGTGGCCGACGGCACGGATCCGGTGGAGGTGCTCGAGGTCGCCGGCTCCCTGGAGCACGCGTCCGAGCACCCCATCGCTCGCGCCATCGCCGAGCACGCTGCCCGCAGCGGCGCCCGGATGGAGACGGTGGCCGACTTCGCCAACCACGGCGGCCAGGGGGTCTCCGGCGTCGTCGCCGGGCGGGCCGCCGTGGCCGGACGCCGCACCTGGCTGGAGTCGGAGTGGTCACTGACCGCACCGGAGCGTCTGCGCAGGACGGCCGAAGCGGCCGAGGGCCTCGGCCAGACACCCGTGTGGGTGGCGTGGGACGGGGCTGTGCAGGCGGTCGTCGTGGTGGCCGACACGATCAAGGAGAGCTCCGCCGAGGCCATCGCCGAGCTGCGCCGACTGCACCTGCGCCCCGTCCTGCTCACCGGGGACAACGCCGGCGCCGCGCGGGCGGTCGCCGAGCAGGTCGGCATCCCGCCCGAGGACGTGATCGCCGAGGTGCTGCCCGAGGACAAGGTCGAGACCGTCAAGCGGCTGCAGGCCGAGGGCGCGACGGTCGCCATGGTCGGCGACGGCGTCAACGACGCGGCCGCACTCGCGCAGGCCGACCTGGGCCTCGCCATGGGCACCGGCACGGACGTCGCCATCGAGGCCTCAGACCTCACCCTGGTCACCGGGGACCTGCGTGCCGCGCCGGATGCCATTCGGCTGGCCCGCGCGACGTTGGCGACGATCAAGGGCAACCTCTTCTGGGCGTTCGCCTACAACGTCGCCGCGCTGCCGCTCGCCGCCTTCGGGCTGCTCAACCCGCTCATCGCGGGCGCCGCCATGGCCTTCAGCTCGGTGTTCGTGGTGAGCAACAGCCTGCGGCTGCGCTCCTTCGACCCGAGCCGGTGACTCCGGCAGGAGGCGCGGACGAGGGGCTCGGGGATGGGGACGACGCCCTCGCGGCTGGCGAGGCGGAAGCCGAGCAGCGGCACGCCGGCGCGGGCCTCGCGGCACCCACCGCACCCCCAGGCCCCAGCCTTCGACCAGCACCTCGCGCCCCGTCAGCGCGCTGACCCAGAAGCTGGTCGCGGCGCACCCCTCTCCCGCGGTGACAGGCGCGGCGCAGTGTGAGTTGGTCGCCACGACGTCGTGGGGCCCGGCACGACTGCGGATGTATGCCGCCGCACGCCACTGGTCGTCCGCGACCCAGCCCTGCCCGGCTGAGCTCGCCACGAGATCCGGCCCTCGACGTGGTCGAGGACGAGCACCGCGAATGGCGGCAGCAGCACCAGCGAACGGGCAAAAACGGATAGCCGGCGACCGTGAACACCCTCGCGCCAAGGCGGCCCGAGGGCGGCCGCTGATGGCACGGTGGCCGCGCACAGTGAGAGGCCCGCGGCCACCGCGAGCAGCAGCGGCGCCACCAGGAGTACGAGCGGTCCGGGCGCCACGCCGGTCGCCGCGCCGGTCGCCACGCCGGTCGCCCCGCCGGTCGCCACGCCGGTCGCCACAGAGGCGGCGGCCAGATTGACGTTGGCCAGCCAGTGGAAGGGCAGCGGCTCCCCGCCCACCTGCGGCAAGGTCGGCGGGAAGGGGACGGTCGCGTTCACCGTGCAGGGACCGCCGATCGCGGTGTCGGGCGCGCGGCATACGCTGCATCTCGCGCGCTTCTCACGCGCACGCGAGCCTGGGAGATGCCGGTCGGCCTCCCAGGCGGATTCGACCACGTGCCGTTCACCTGCCATCGCTACCGTGCACTCAGCGACACGATGAGCCGGGCCCATCACTGAGGAGGATGCATGAGCGACCCGCTGCTGGCCGCTCATCGCGCCCCCCGCCCCCGCACCCTCCTTGACGTGCTTGCCGAATCGAGGGCGCGCCATCCTGAGGCGCCGGCGATCGACGACACCCGGTCGGTGCTGACCTACGAGCAACTCGATGCCGCGGTGACCTCCATGGCCAACCGGCTCGTCGACGCCGGCGTCCGCCCCGGTGACAAGGTGGGTGTGCGGGTGCCCTCCGGCACCCACGACCTCTACGTGGCCATTCTCGCCGTCCTGCGCGCCGGCGCGGCATACGTGCCGGTCGATGCCGACGACCCGCAGGAGCGCGCGGACCTCGTCTTCCGCGAGGCCCGGGTCGCGGCCGTGGTGACGGAGAGGTCCGCCATCACCACGATGGGGCAGCCGGGCTCACGACGTCGTGACCACCCCGTCGCGGGGAGGGACGGGGCCGACGCCTCGCGCACGCCGTCCGCGTCGCCCGAGCGGCCGCGAGCGGGAGGTGCCTCCGCGTCGTTGCCCTCGGTGTCGGTGGACGACGACGCGTGGGTGATCTTCACCTCGGGGTCCACCGGCACCCCCAAGGGGGTCGCCGTGACCCACCGCGCAGCCGCCGCGTTCGTCGACGCCGAGTCACGGCTGTTCCTCGCGCACGAGCCCCTCGGGCCGGGTGACCGGGTGCTCGCCGGCCTCTCCGTGGCGTTCGATGCGTCGTGCGAGGAGATGTGGCTGGCGTGGGGCCACGCCGCCTGCCTCGTGCCGGCACCCCGCGCCCTCGTGCGCACCGGCATGGACCTCGGCCCATGGCTGGTTGCGCAGGGGATCACCGTCGTGTCCACCGTGCCGACGCTCGCTGCCCTGTGGCCGCCGGAGGCCCTCGAGCCGGTGCGGCTGCTCATCCTCGGCGGCGAGGCCTGCCCTCCGGAGCTCGCCGCCCGGCTCGCCATGCCCGGCCGGGAGGTCTGGAACACCTACGGTCCGACCGAGGCCACGGTCGTCGCGTGTGCCGCGCTGCTGAGCGGCAGGGACCGCGTCCGCATCGGGCTGCCGCTCGACGGCTGGGACCTTGCCGTTGTCGGCCCCGATGAGCGCCCAGTCAGGCAGGGCGAGACCGGTCAGCTCATCATCGGGGGTGTGGGGCTGGCCCGCTACCTCGATCCGCACCAAGATGCGCAGAGGTATGCGCCGATGCCGACGCTGGGGTGGCAGCGCGCCTACCGCTCTGGCGACCTGGTGGTCAACGACCCGGCCGGGCTGGTCTTCGTCGGCCGGGCGGACGAGCAGGTCAAGCTCGGCGGGCGACGCATCGAGCTGGGTGAGGTCGATGCGGCGTTGCAAGGGCTCGACGGGGTCGCCGGCGCCGCGTCTGCGGTGAAGACCACGGGCGGTGGCTCCCAGGTGCTCGTCGGCTACGTCGTGCCGGATGCCGTCGACGCCTTCGACCGCGAGACGGCCCTGCGGCGTCTGCGGCAGCAGCTGCCGGCCGGCCTGGTTCCCGTGCTCGCCCTGGTCGAGACCATCCCCACGCGCACGTCAGGAAAGGTCGACCGCGAGGCGCTCCCCTGGCCATTGCCGGACGGTTCCAGCGCGATGGCCTCGAGCTCCTTGAGCGGCACCCCGGCATGGCTTGCCGGGCTGTGGACCGATGTGCTCGGCACGAGCGTCCCATCCCTCGACACCGACTTCTTCGACAGCGGTGGCGGGAGCCTGTCCGCTGCACGCCTGGTGTCGCTGCTGCGCGAGCGCTATCCCACCGTCACGGTCGCCGACATCCACGCCCACCCGCGCCTGGGCGCCCAGGCCGAGCTGCTCGGGTCGCTGCCACCGGCGGGGGCGATGCCTGCGACCCGCAAGGTGCGCGACATCCCCCCGCTGACCCAGCTCGTGCAGACCCTCATCTCGCTGGGGCTGCTGACCGTCAAGGGCCTGCAGTGGCTGGTGGCGCTCCTCACTGCCACCGAACTGCTGCGATTGTGGGGCCTGGCGCCCTGGGCGGCGCCCGTGTCGTGGTGGGGGCTGTCCCTCGGCTGGCTGGCGTTCGTCACGCCGGTGGGGCGGATGGGCCTGGCGGCCCTCGGCGCCCGGATCATCCTGGCGGGGGTGAAGCCGGGCAGCTACCCGCGTGGCGGCCGGGTGCAGCTGCGGCTCTGGGCTGCCGAGCGCTTCACCGAAGCGATGGGCGCCATCACGCTGGCCGGGGCGCCGTGGATCCTCTACTACGCCAGGCTGCTGGGCGCCTCGGTCGGCCCGGGGGTCGACCTGCACAGCGTCCCTCCGGTCACCGGCATGCTGACGATCGGGGAGGGCGCCAGCATCGAGCCGGAGGTCGACCTGTGCGGCTACTGGATCGACGGCGACGTGCTGCACGTCGGGACCCTCCACATCGGCCGCGGGGCGGTCGTCGGCGCCCGCAGCACCGTCGGTCCCAACGTGCACATCGGCCGTGACGTCGTCGTCGACGCGGGCTCGACCGTGCTGGGCTCCGTGCGAGCCGGCGACGTCGTCGCCGGATCTCCCGCGCAGCGCGTGCTGCGCGCCTCGTCCGGGGGATGGCCGGCGGAGCGGCCTTCGAGGGCCCCGCACTGGGTGGTCCTCTACGGCCTCTCGGGAATACTGCTGTCGATCCTGCCGGTCGTCTCGATGCTGCCGGGGCTCGTCCTGCTCGCCGGCTCGCTCCGCGACGTGGGCTCCGCGAGCGGCGCGGCGGCCGCCGCGCTGCGAGCGGTGCCCGCGGTCACCGTCTCGGCGCTGCTCACCCTCGCCCTGCTCACCACCGGGCTCGTGCGGGCGCTCGGTGCCGGCCTGACCGAGGGCTACTTCCCCGTGCGCAGCCGAGTCGGCTGGCAGGTGTGGATGACCGAGCGTCTCCTCGACCAGGCGCGCACCCTCCTCTTCCCCCTCTACGCCAGCCTGGTCACCCCAGCCTGGCTGCGTGCGCTCGGTGCGGAGGTGGGCAGGGGGAGCGAGGCCTCGACGGTGCTGCTGTTGCCGAAGATGACCTCGGTGGCCGACGGCGCCTTCCTTGCGGACGACATGATGATCGCCGGCTACGAGCTGCGCCGCGGGTGGGTGCACATCGCCCCCGCGAGGATCGGCAAGCGTGCCTTCCTCGGCAACAGCGGCATGACCGCACCAG
>CALMNV010000112.1 GCA_937873285.1 uncultured Intrasporangium sp.
CCGAGGATGGACCCAACGACGTTGAGGCTGTATGCCGTGCGCTCGCGGTGCGCGGCCGTCGGCAGGGACTCCAGGAAGCCGGGACGCGCCGGGGGCTTCTCCTCGCGCCGGCGCAGCACGAGGTAGAGCAGGCCGACCGCGCAGGCGATCGTGAAGAAGGCGACGGAGACGAACGCGACGGACACGTGGATGCCGAGCCAGTAGGACTTCAGGGCGGGCATCAGCTCGCCCGCCTCGGTGTAGAGGACTGTCAGCGCCAGCCCGAGGACGAGCAGGACCGGTCCCACGACGAAGGCGCCCAGCCACTCCCAGCGGTTGCGACGGGCGAGGGCCGAGTAGACCGCGCCGACCGCCGCGGCCGCCGCCGTGGCGAACTCGAACATGTTCCCCCACGGCGGGCGCGACACCGCGACGCCCCGCATCACGACCGACGCGACGAGGAGCAGTGTTGCCAGGTAGGTGAGCACGAGCCCGATGCTGCCGCGCTGCCGGCTCGCGACCGACGTGCCGCCACCCTGCTCCTGGACACCGGTCGTGGACCGGTGTCCAGGAGCAGGATGCGCCTGCGACGCGGGCAGGCTCACTCCTCCCACCGGTCCACCGGCACCGCGGCCTGCGGCCGCCGACGCGCCGACCAGCTCGGCCGACTGCTCCACGGGCTCGACCGCAGCGCGGCCCGCAAGGGCGCGGCTGGCAGCCCGGTGGGGCGCCCGGCTCGCGAGGTGCAGGGTGAAGGCGAGGAAGGCGAGGGTGTAGACGACCATCGCGGAGTAGAGCGCGTAGTTGGCGTTGGCGGCGAGCGTCTCAGCGGGCACGGTCGGTCGTCCGTTCTACGAGGTGGTCACGCACGGCCGCAACGACGGCGGCCAGCCCGGCGTCGGTGTCCTTGGACAGGCCACCCACGGTGACCACGGTAGCGGATGCGCCCGACCCGGGAAGTGGGCGGACCCGGACGAAGACGCGGCGCCGACGGATGGTGAGCCCGAGGATGAGGCCGGCCGTCGCAAGCAGCGCTGCCACCAGCGTGATGCCGGCGCCGGGGTCCGTGCGCACCGAGATGCCCGCGAAGCGCTTCACGCTCTCGAAGGTGATGGTGCCGCGTCCGCCCGGCATCGTGTACGTCTGCCCGGGTGAGAGCCGCACGAGGGCCGGGGTCCCGTCGGCCTTGGTCACCTGCTTCATCTGGTCGGTGTTGAGGGTGTAGACCGACTGCGGCGCCCCGCCGGGAAACAGCGTCCCCTCCCACAGCGACAGGGCCAGCTCGGGGTTGGACAGCCCCGGGAAGAGGGACACCGGCCCGTTGGCGAACGTCGGCTCGGCGGTGGGAAGGAAGAAGCCGGTGATCCCGAGCTGCTTGGGGGACGCGGAGGGCACCTTGACGACGCCGACGGAGCGGTAGGTGCCGTCCCGCGGCAGGAACGGGACGGCCTCGGAGAACAGCACGCGACCGGCGGCGTCCTTGACCGTGATGACCGGCGTGTAGCCGTTGCCGAGGAGGAAGACGTCCGCGCCCCCGACCTGCAGGGGCTTGTTGACGCTCAGCTCCTGACGCGACTCCGGGGCCCCCGGTCGCTCGGCGATGGAGGTGTATGCCGTGAAGGCCCGCGGTTGCCCGAACGAGCGGCCCGGCTTGTCCTCGAAGCGCACGTCGAACCGGTCGAGGGTGAGCACGAAGGGCGGCAGCGATGCCGTGTCCGTCCACGGCCCGGGGGCGAAGGTGCCGTAGGTCGTCAGGCTCGACGCGAACTTCTGGCCCTCGGGGACGATGACGTCGCCGCGCCAGCCGAAGAGGTGGCCAACCGCCATTCCGACGATGACGCCGCACAGGGCGATGTGGAAGACGAGGTTGCCGCTCTCGCGCAGATGGCCTGACTCGGCGCTGATGCTCGTGGCGTCGTGCCCGTGCACCCGGAAGCGCTTACGCCGCAGCAGCTCTCGGGCGGCGGCCAGGGCCTCCTGAGGCGGAAGGTCCGTGACGAGCTCGGCGTGCTCGTCGAGCCGCTCCAGGCGAGAGGGGGCCCGGGGGGGTGTCGAGCGCAGCGCCCGCAGGTGCACGCCGGTCCGCGGGACGATGCAGCCGATGAGCGAGATGAACAGCAGCAGGTAGATGGCCGAGAACCACGGCGAGGAGAAGACGTCGAAGAACGAGAGCCGGTCGAGCCACGGCCCGACGGTGCGGTGCTGGGCCAGGTAGTCGGCGACCCGACCGGAGTCGATGTTGCGCTGCGGGAAGATCGAGCCCGGCAGCGCGGCCAGTGACAGGAGCAGCAGGAGGAAGAGCGCGGTGCGCATGCTCGTCAGCTGCCGCCACGCCCAGCGGGCGAATCCGAGCGGCCCGAGGGGCGGCAGGGTCGGCGGAGGGACGGCGCGCCGCTGGTCGAGCGCCATCTAGAGCACCGTCCGGAACGACGTGACGAAGCGGGTCTGCAGCTCGACGATCACCGTCTGCCACAGGCCGGTCACGAGCAGCAGGCCGACGAGGAGCAGGAGGATCCCCCCGCCGCGCTGGATGGGCTGTCGGTGGCGTCGCAGCCAGTCGCTGGCCCGCCCGGCTCGCTCCCAGGCGGCCGCCATGAGCAGGAAGGGCAGCCCGAGCCCGACGCAGTAGAACGCCGCGAGCAGCACCCCCCGACCCACCGACCCGGACTGCGCCGACAGCGGCGCCGCCATCGCGAGAATGGCGGCGAGCGTCGGCCCCTGGCAGGGCAGCCAGCCCAGGCCGAACACCCCACCGAGCAGCGGCGCGCCGGCGAGCCCGGCGGCCGGGCGCCAGGACGGCCGGGCGCTCCATCCTCGACCGAGGCCGAGCAGCATGAGGGCCGAGAGGATGACGACCGCCCCACCCACCCGCATCAGCACGGTCTGGTTGCCGCGCAGCGACACCCCGAGTGCGGAGACGATGCCGGCGCCGACGAGGAAGACGACGCTGAAGCCGAGGACGAACAGCAGCGCCCCGAGCACGAGCCGGCCCCGGGAGCGCCGTTCCAGGGAGACGTCGGACAGCCCGGTGACGTAGCCGAGGAAGCCGGGGACGAGCGGCAGCACGCACGGCGAGGCGAACGAGACGAAGCCCGCCGCGAGCGCCACGAGTGCCGCGATGAGCACCGACCCGTTGACGATCTCCCCGGCCACGGTCAGCCCTTCTCGGCGAGGACGTCGTCGACGAGCCCGAGCACGGTCGGCATCGTCACCGGGCCCGAGACCCGGGCCGCGATGCGGCCCTGACCGTCGAGCACGATGGTCGCCGGCGTCGTGGTCACCTTCCCCTGCAGCGCCAGCAGCGGCACTCCGCCGTCGTAGGCGAGCGAGGGGTAGGTCACCTTGTTGGCCGTCTGGAAGGCGAGGCCGGAGGCGGGGGACTCCTGCACGTCGAGGCCGAGGAACTGGACGTTCTTGCCCTTGGCCTGCACGGTCTCCCATGCCTTCTGCAGGGCGGGGGTCTCCTCGATGCACGGCGGGCACCAGGAGCCCCACACGTTGAGCACGAGGATCGTGCCCTCTTTGCCCTTCATCGACCACGGTCGACCCTCGAGCGTCGTGCCGGCCAGCTCGACGGCGCTGCCACGTTGGGTGGGGGCGAGCCGCTCGATGGTGCCGCCCCCGGAGATGTATCCCTTGCGGTC
>CALMNV010000113.1 GCA_937873285.1 uncultured Intrasporangium sp.
CCACACGGAGGCAGCGGAGGCGGTGTTGGCAGTGGCGAGGCCCGCGAAGGCGGTGGCGGCGCCGGCGATGCCGACCCCGATGAAGCGCTTCTTGATGGAGGCCTTCTTCGAGGCAGCATGCTTGGACAGGTAGTGCACAGTGGTTTCCTTCCTGACGTGCGCCTGCGGGGTTAGCTGTCGGGTTAGGGCTGTCAGGTGCCCCGTCGCTTTCGCGACCTCACCCCCGGGCCCGCTGTTGCGGGCCATTCGGGTCCCCCGTCCTCGCCCGGCCCGGAAGGTCCGGGCAATATCCCTGGCTGGCGAGGCTCGGCGCGCTCAGGGACCGGTTCGATGGGTGCTGGTGCGATGTGAAATTGTGCGTGCGTCAGCGCCCGGAAACCGAGCGCACGACAACCCTCGCCTGCAAGACCGGGGGGGAGCCCCACGTCCCCGGGCGGGAGCCGCTGAGGCAAGACGGTACGTCACGCGGCCTCGTGACACAAGCCGGTCGGATGCCGATCCGTTATCAACCCTTGACCAGCGCTTGACCCACCGGCCTCGGCCGCGCCGCTATAGGGCCGCCCGGACGCTGCTCAGGCGCCGCTCAGGCGCTGGTCACCACCCGAACGGGCCGGCCGGAAACGGTGCCCACGACAGGCTCGCTCCAGCGCGGACCGCCACCACCAGCAACACGGCCCCGGCGGCGGCCAGCAGCCCGCAGACCACCCGGGCCGCGGTCACCGGCGGCAGCAGGCCTCGCACGATGGAGCGCGAGCCGCGGCGCACCGAGGCGTGGCCCACGCCCGCCCACAGGGCGAGCAGGGCGGCGACGCCGCCACCGGCGAGCGTCACGGGGGTGCCCGCCGGTGGCGCGCCACCGCGCAGCGCCGCGAGCGCGACAGCGGACAGCGCCACCCCGCCGAGAGCCGCTCCCGCGACCACCGCCATGCTGAGAGCGGTGGTCACCGCCGCCATCAGCAGGTGCCACGGGGCCAGTGCCATCGCTGCGGCGACGTTCCTCCCCCGTGTCCCGTGGACATGCCGGCGCACGATGAAGCCGGTCGCCACGTGGTCCACCGTGCGGGCGAGCACCGCCCACCCGACCAGCACCACGACGGCCACGCCCGGCCACGCCGCCGCCAGCCCGAGCCAGCCGGCGGCCAAGGCGAGCAGCGAGCCGGTGCGGGCGGGCAGCCCGATCCGCGGGTCCCCCCGCCGCGCGGCGTGGCGCTCCGGCGGGTCGTCCTGGCCAGCGACCTCCTCCGGCTGCCACGGCGCGAGGCGGCGGGGGCGGAGACCGTCGTCGTATGCCGCGGGGCCGGGCCCGCGCCGGATCGGCGGCGAGGTCGGCGGAGCCCATCGTGAGGCAGGCTGCGCTGCCGGCGAGGACGATCCGGCCCTGCTGGGCGGTGCGGGGAGGCTGCGCGGCACCGGGGCACTGGGCAGCACGGGGACGCTGGGCAGCACCGCGGTGCCCCGCTCCCCCACGAGCTGAGTCGGGTCCGGTCCCCCTGCGTGCCGCGATGGGTCGTCCCACACGTCGCCCGTCGGTGTCGGGACCGTGGCGGCGTGCCCCGCCGCGAAGCGCTCGAGAGCCCGCACCACGGCGTCCGCGTGAGGTCGCTCTCGCGGCTCCGGGCTCAGCGAGGCCCGCAGCAGCGGCTGCAGCCGCGGGTCGACCCCCTCGAGGTCGACCTCCCCGGCCCGCACCCGAGCGAGCACGACGTCCATCCGGCCCCGCCCGAAGGGCGGCCGGCCGCTCGCGGCATACGCGATCGTCGCCGCCCACCCCCACCAGTCGGTGGCGTCGGTGATGGCGGCGCCCTCGACCAGCTCCGGGGAGAGATATCCGGGTGTGCCCATCACGAGACCGCCGACCGTATGCCGGACGTCGTCCTCCAGGTGGGCGATCCCGAAGTCGATGAGGACCGGCTCGCCGTCGTCGAGCAGCACGTTGCCGGGCTTGATGTCGCGATGCACCACCCCGCAGGCGTGGATGCTTCGGATCGCCTCGGCCATGCCGCGTGCCAGACGCACAAGGTGCTCCATCGGCAGTGGTCCGTGCTCGTCGACCACCTCGTCGAGCGCCGGCCCGGGCACGTAGCGCGTCACGATGTAGGGCTGCGGCCCCATGATGTCGGCGTCGATGACGCTGGCGACGCGGTGGTCGCGAATCCTCGACAGCGTCTCGACCTCCCGGCCCAACCGTCCTCGGGCCTCGTGGTCGGCGGCCACGGAGGCGCGCAGCACCTTGACGGCGACGGCTCGACCTCGGCGGTCCAGGCCGAGGTGGACGATGCCCATACCGCCTTGGCCCACCTGTTGGACCAGTCGGTAGGGGCCGATGCGCCCGCCGTCGCCCCGGTGGTCAGGCCAGGAGCCGTCAACGGCCGTCATCGCCGGCCGATCCCTGCCGGACCGTAGGCCGGAGCACCCGCCCGGTCCGGTTGGTGCGCGACATGGCATCTACGGTAAGCGACGCGCCTCAACCGGCGCTGAGGGCGCGGGCCGTCGCAGACATCGGCGGCAGCGGTTGCGACCAGCCCAGCCGGCGGTCAGTGGGTGATGTAGTCGCGCAGCTGGTCGCGCTCGGACTGCAGCTCATCGAGCCGGTGCTT
>CALMNV010000114.1 GCA_937873285.1 uncultured Intrasporangium sp.
CGAGCAGCTTGAGCTTGGTCGACAGGTCCGCGCCGGGGAAGGTCGCCTCGCCGCCGAGCAGCCGGTCGGCGACGACCTCTGCCATCGCGTAGCCCGGGGCCACGAGGCCGTAGCAGCGGCCCTCGACAGCCGCGACCTCCCCGACCGCCCACACCCTCTCGTCGGTGGTGCGGCAGGTGAGGTCGGTCAGCACACCGCCACGCTCGCCCACACCGAGCCCCGCCTCGCGGGCCAGTGCGTCGGCCGGGCGGACCCCGGCGGAGAAGACGAGCACGTCGGTCTCCAGCACGGTCTCGTCGGACAGCTCCACCGAGAGCCTGCCGTCTCCGAGGGGAGCGATGGCGCAGGTGCCGGTGCCGGTGTGCACGCTCACCCCGAGCTCGTGGACCAGCCGCTCGAGGACGGCGCCGCCGCCCTCGTCGACCTGCAGCGGCATCAGGCGCGGCGCGAACTCGACGACGTGCGGCCGCAGGCCCAGCAGCCGCAGGGCGTTGGCCGCCTCGAGGCCCAGCAGCCCGCCGCCGACGACGACCCCGGTGGCCGACCGCCCCGCTTCTGCGGCGGCAGCGAGGACCCTCTCGACCCGCTCGCGGATCCCGTCGAGGTCCTCCAGCGTCCGGTAGACGTGGCAGCCGTCGGCGTCATGCCCGGGGACCGGCGGCACGAACGGGGACGAGCCGGTGGCGAGGACGAGGGCGTCGTAGGCCACCACGTCGCCGTTTCCCGTCGTGACGGTGCGACCCGCCCGGTCGACGGAGGTCACGCGCGTGCCGAGCCGGAGGTCGACGAGGTCGTCGGCGGCATACGTGCTGCCGGGCAGGGCCAGCGCGCCGCGGTCCCACGCGCCGACATAGGAGGAGAGGCCGACCCGGTCGTATGCCGCCTCGCGCTCCTCGGCGAGGACGACGACGCGCCAGGTGCCCTGCTCGTCACGACTGCGCAGCGCCTCGACGAAGCGGTGGGCGACCATGCCGTGGCCGACCACGACGACGGTGCGCCGCTGCGAGGTCTCGGGGTCGCGCATCATGCGGCTCCTTCGGTAAGTGCGGCGGGTGCGGGCGCAGCGTCGGGCCGAGACGGCGTCGGGGCCGCCCCGACGTCCGACGGGCCGGGCTGGGCCGGCGGCTCGGGGTCGATGGACCGCAGCCAGTCGCAGACGCCCTGGATGG
This sequence comes from uncultured Intrasporangium sp., assembly GCA_937873285.1. Lineage (GTDB taxonomy): Bacteria > Actinomycetota > Actinomycetes > Actinomycetales > Dermatophilaceae > CALMNV01. The sequence goes on from CALMNV010000114.1 coordinate 1,170, forward strand.
CCGCGGTGCAGCCGCCGCAGCCGGTGCTCGCGCGGGTCCGCTCGGCGAGGGCGGGGACGGACCGCGCGCCCGTCCGCCAGGCGCCGACGACGTCGGCCTTGGTGACGGTGTTGCACCGGCACAGCACGGCGCTTCCGGGCATCTCGGCGAGGTTCGCCGTCTCCGGTGCGCCGCGCCGGGTGAGGGCGCGGCCGAGGAGCAGCGACAGCCGGTCCCGGGGCACCGGCGCCCGGGTGTCGAACAGCTGCGTGAGGGGACCGGACGCGTCGCCTGCGCCGAGCAGGATGGCCCCGACGAGGCGGTCGTGGCGCAGGACGAGCTTGGCGTAGCGGCCCCGTGCCGGGTCGGTGAAGGCGAGCACCTCGTGGTCGGGG
>CALMNV010000115.1 GCA_937873285.1 uncultured Intrasporangium sp.
CCGCTCCTGCCGGCCCAGTCGTCGTCGGCCGCCACCCGAGCGCGCGGGCCGGCCAGCTGCCGGGCGGCCGACAGAGCGAACCGCTCCGTCGTCGCGTCCTCGGCATGCTGGACGAGCAGCAGCCGCAGCGGCTGCCGGACCACCGGGCCCCCGCCCTCCTCGCCTTCCCCCACGGGCGACTGGCCAGAGCCACCCAGCTGTCCCTCGTGGACCCGCCGCACCGTGTGGCCGTCCATCCCCTCGTTGCTCAGCGCGTCGGCGTCGGCGTTCTCGGCGCGGGGAATCCAGCGGAAGCTGACCGACCCACCCGCGGCGCCGATGCGGGCGCAGAGATCGCGGGCCTGCAGCGCCAGCCGCCGCATGTCCTCGTGCTTGATCTTCCACCGACCCGACATCTGCTCGACGACGAGCTTGGAGTCCATCCGCACCTCCACAGCCGCGGCGGGCGCGACGTCGAGCACCGCCTGCAGCCCGGCGACGAGGCCGGAGTACTCCGCGACGTTGTTGCTCGCCAGCCCCAGCGGCTGCGCCAGCTCGAGCAGGACCTCGCCGGTCACCGCGTCACGCAGCAGTGCGCCGTAGCCCGCCACGCCCGGGTTGCCCCGCGAGCCCCCGTCGGCCTCGAGCAGGAGGCTCCGGCCCGACCCAGCCGTCACAGACCTGACTCGGCGGTGCGCACCATGATGCGGCGGCACTCCTCGCACCGCAGCACCTCGTCCTCGGCTGCGGACCGCACCCTCGAGAGCTCCACGTTGTTCAGCTCGAGCCGGCAGCCGCCGCAGCGTCGATGGCGCAGCTCGGCCACCGCGACCCCACCGCTGCTCGCGCGCAGCTTCTCGTAGAGGGCGAGCAGGTCCTCCCCCACCCCGGCGGCGATGTCGGCGCGCCCGGCGCCGACCCGGCCGGCCTCGTCCTCGAGCGTGCGGACGGCGGCGTCCCGCTCTGCCTCCAGCTGCGCGATGCGGGCGGCGACCGCCTCCCGGCGAGCGGTCAGCTCCGAGACCCGAGCGGCCAGCGTCTCGGACCGCTCCATGACCTCGAGCTCGATGTCCTCCAGCTCGGCCTGGCGCCGCGCCAGCGAGGCGAGCTCGTGCTGGAGCGCCTGCAGGTCCTTCGCCGTGCCCGAGCCCGACTCGAGCCGAGCCCGGTCGCGGGCGGCACGGTCCCGCACGAGCTGCACGTCCTGATCGGACTTGGTCAGATCCCGCTGCACGTCGCCCAGCGCCGTCTCGGCGTTGACGAGATCGGTCTCGACGCTGGTGAGCTCGCTGCGGGCGACGGCGATGGCGGCCTCCTGCGGCAGCCGGGCCCGCGCATGCGCGATCTGGTCGAGGCGGGTGTCGATCCCCTGTAGGTCGAGCAGGCGCCACTGGCGGGACGGGTCGGCTTTCAGGGGATACCTCCAGCGGCGTTCGCACCGACGACGAAGGTCCACGGCTCGGTGCGGATGGTCGAGACTTCCGCCTCGACCCTAGCCGGTGCGGCAGGGTCGTCGCCGAGCGCGCGCAACAGCCGGTGCCGCAGGTCCGTCAACCACAGCGACTCGCTCGCCCAGTGCCCGGCGTCGACGAGGTAGGGCGGCCCGCCTCGCGCCTCCTCGCGGGCCTCCAGAGCCGGGTGGTGGCGCAGGTCGGCCGTGACGTAGACGTCGGCCCCGCTCGCGCGGACCGCGTCGAACCGGTCGTCGCCGGCGCCGCCGAGGACGGCCACCGTGCCCACGAGTGCACCGGGGTCCCCACTGACCCGTATGCCGCCCGCCGTGGCCGGGAGGGCCCCGGCCACCCGGTCCGCGAACGCGGCCAGCGTCTCCGGCGCGGGCAGGTCGCCGACCCGCCCGACGGCATACTGCCCGTCGCTGCTGAGCGGCCGGCAGCCGGTGAGCCCCAGGGCCTCCGCGAGCACGGTCGTGACGCCCGGATCGGCGACGTCGGCGTTGGTGTGCGCGACGTGGAGGGCGATGTCGGAGACGACGAGCCGCGTGACCGCCGCCCCCTTCGCCGACGTCGTGGCCACCGAGGAGACGCCGCGCAGGAGCAGGGGGTGGTGCGCGACGATCAGGTCGGCGCCCCAGGCAGCCGCCTCCTCGATGACCGCGAGCGTCGGGTCCACCGTGAGCAGGACGCGCCGCACGGGCTGCGCGAGGTCGCCGGTCACCAGCCCGACCCGGTCCCAGTCGGCGGCGCCGGCGGGCGGGTAGAGCCGGTCGAGGGCGCGCACGACGTCGCGCAGCGAGAGGTCCATCACGTGGGCCCGGCCGGGCTCGAACCGACGACACCCGCGGTGTAAGCGCGGTGCTCTACCACCTGAGCTACAGGCCCCTCGCGCGCGCCCGCGGGCGCGGCACGTCAGCCTAGCGGGTCACGGTCGCGAGCGAAGCGCGGCGAGCGCCGCACGGTAGTCGCGGAAGTCGCGCGCCTCTCCCGGACCGCCCACATGGCACCACGCGATCCGCCCGTCCCGGTCGACGAGGAAGGTGCCCCGCCCTGCCGCGCCGGTCCGCTCGTTGAAGACGCCATAGGCACGGGCCACCTGCCCGTGCGGCCAGAAGTCCGAGAGCAGCGGAAAGAAGTGGCCCTCCTGATCGGCCCAGGTGCGCAGCGAGTAGATCGGGTCGCAGGAGACGGCGAACACCTGGATGTCGTCGGTCTGGAAGTCCTCGAGACCGTCACGTATGCCGCGCAGCTCGCCGGTGCAGATGCCGGAGAAGGCGAACGGGTAGAAGACGACGGCGGCGTGGCGCACACCGCGGAGCGAGGACAGCCGCTGCTCCCGCCCATGCTGGTCGCGCAGGGTGAAGTCCGGCGCCTCGTCACCGACGGACAGGCGAGAAGTCGGATCGGTCATGCCGGTCAGTGTGCCACCGGGTCAGCGGCGCGGACCCTTGGGTGACATCAGGCGGGTCGCGGCCCAGTGCTCCGAGACGTGGAACGACCCTCCGGTCTGCAGGCCGGCGGTGGACGCGGCCTCCTCGACGTCGCTCGCCTCCACGTGACCCGGGCGGGCGGCCTTGGGGGTGAGCAGGATGATGAAGCCCTGGTCGAACAGCTTGGTCAGCGCGTCGACGAGCAGGTCCACCAGGTCGTCGTCGCCGTCGCGATACCAGAGCAGGACGCCGTCGGCCCCGTCGTTGTAGTCCTCGTCCTCGAGCTCGCTGCCGGTGAGGTCCTCGACCTGGTAACGGAACTCGTTGTCGACGTCGTCGTCGTAGCCGAACTCCTGGATGGTCTGTCCCCCGGCGAAGCCCAGCCTGCCGAGAGTCGCCGCTCCCGCGGTGGCGCTCACTGTCACGCAACCCCTTCGTCTATGTCGTCGGATGGGCCGCAGCCCGGCGATCGTGGCCCGAGCCCGCCACGGCGGTCCCAGTCCACTAGGTACGACGCTACCGCGCAAGCGGCTCCCCGCACGGAGGTCGTGGCGCCCCCGGTGGTCGCAGCGCCCTGCTCTGGGAGAGGATATGGGGAGCATCGCCGCGGCCACCGTCGCGCGCGGGGCGTCGACGAGAAAGGAAGACGACGTGGCATCCGAGGCAGGGCCGATCCTCAACGGCATACCCAGTCAGCTGCCCGACATCGATCCCGAGGAGACGCAGGAGTGGATCGACTCCCTCGACGCGGTCCTCGACGAGCAGGGACGGACCCGCGCGCGCTACATCATGCTCAAGCTGATCGAGCGCGCCCGGCAGCAGCAGATCGGCGTGCCCTCGCTCACGGCGACGGACTACATCAACACCATCCCGCCCGAGCGGGAGCCGTGGTTCCCCGGTGACGAGGAGGTGGAGCGCGAGTTCCGCCGCTACATCCGGTGGAACGCCGCGATCATGGTGCACCGCGCCCAGCGCCCGGGGATCGGCGTCGGCGGGCACATCTCCACCTACGCGTCCGCCGCGACGCTCTACGAGGTGGGCATGAACCACTTCTTCCGGGGCAAGGACCACCCGGGCGGCGGTGACCACATCTACTTCCAGGGGCACGCCTCCCCCGGCATGTACGCCCGGTCCTTCCTCGAGGGGCACCTGTCGCAGGCGCAGCTCGACGGCTTCCGGCAGGAGAAGAGCCACCTGGTCGACGGCCGGCTCGAGGCGCTGCCCTCCTACCCGCACCCGCGGCTGCTGCCCGACTACTGGGAGTTCCCCACGGTGTCGATGGGCCTCGGCCCGATTAACGCGATCTACCAGGCGCAGTTCGACAAGTACCTGCACAACCGGGGCCTGAAGGACACCAGCCAGCAGCACGTCTGGGCCTTCCTCGGCGACGGCGAGATGGACGAGCCGGAGTCGCGTGGGCTGCTGCAGCTCGCGGCCAACGAGGAGCTCGACAACCTCACCTTCGTCGTCAACTGCAACCTCCAGCGCCTCGACGGCCCGGTGCGCGGCAACGGAAAGATCATCCAGGAGCTCGAGGCCTTCTTCCGCGGTGCCGGCTGGAACGTCATCAAGGTCGTCTGGGGCCGCGGCTGGGACCCGCTGCTCGCCGCCGACCGCGACGGTGCCCTGGTGCACCTGATGAACCAGACGAGCGACGGGGACTACCAGACCTTCCGGGCCAACGACGGCACGTATGTGCGGGACCACTTCTTCGCCCGCGACCCGCGCACGGCCAAGATGGTCGAGGGATGGACCGACGAGCAGATCTGGTGGGACCTCAAGCGCGGCGGCCACGACTACCGCAAGGTGTATGCCGCATACCAGGCGGCCACGGAGCACACCGGCCAGCCCACCGTCATCCTCGCCAAGACGATCAAGGGCTACAGCCTCGGCTCGCACTTCGCGGGGCGCAACGCCACGCACCAGATGAAGAAGCTCACGCTGGAGGACCTCAAGGCGTTCCGCGACTCCCTGCGCATCCCGATCAGCGACGCCCAGCTCGAGGCCGACCCCTATCGGCCGCCGTACTACCACCCGGGCACCGACCACCCGACGGTGAAGTACAGCATCGACCGGCGGCGGCAGCTCGGCGGCACCCTGCCGAGCCGCCGGGTCGACTTCGAGCCGATGCCCCTACCGGGCGACGAGGCCTACCGGCAGGTCAAGAAGGGCTCCGGCAAGCAGCAGGTGGCCACCACGATGGCCTTCGTGCGCCTGCTCAAGGATCTGCTGCGCGACAAGGACTTCGGCCCGCGGGTCGTGCCGATCATCCCGGACGAGGCGCGCACCTTCGGCATGGACGCCTTCTTCCCGTCGATCAAGATCTACAACCCGAGCGGGCAGAACTACACCCCGGTCGACGCGGAGCTCATGCTCGCCTACCGCGAGGCGGTCAAGGGGCAGATCCTGCACCTCGGCATCAACGAGGCCGGCTCGGTCGCGGGCTTCACCGCCGCCGGCACGTCGTATGCGACTCACCGGCTGCCGATGGTCCCGGTCTACGTCTTCTACTCGATGTTCGGCTTCCAGCGCACCGGCGACGGCATCTGGGCGGCGGCCGACCAGATGACCCGGGGGTTCCTCATCGGCGCCACGGCGGGGCGCACGACGCTGACCGGCGAGGGCCTGCAGCACGCCGACGGCCACTCGCCGCTGCTCGCCGCGACGAACCCGGCGGTCGTGCACTACGACCCGGCCTACGGCTACGAGATCGCGCACATCGTGCAGGACGGGCTGCGCCGGATGTACGGCCCCGGGCAGTCCGGCGACGACGCCAACCTCATCTACTACCTCACCGTCTACAACGAGCCGATCGTGCAGCCGGCCGAGCCGGAGGGCGTCGACGTCGAGGGCATCCTCAAGGGCATGTACCGGCTCAAGGCGGCCGACACCCGGGGGTGGCAGCACGCTCCGGCACGGGCGCAGATCCTCGCCTCCGGCGTCGGTGTGGCGTGGGCGCTCGAGGCCCAGCAGCTGCTCGCCGACGACTGGGGCGTCGCAGCCGACGTGTGGTCGGTCACGTCGTGGAACGAGCTGCGCCGCGACGGCCTCGCCGCCGACGAGCAGGAGTTCCTGCGTCCTGAGGAGGAGCGGCGGGTGCCCTGGGTGACCCAGTGCCTGCAGGACGCCGAGGGGCCGGTCATCGCGGTGTCCGACTACATGCGGGCGGTGCAGGACCAGATCCGCGAGTGGGTCCCCGGGCCGTTCGCCTCGCTGGGTGCCGACGGCTTCGGCTTCTCCGACACGCGTCCCGCGGCCCGGCGCTTCTTCCACATCGACGGCCCGTCGGTCGCGGTGCGCACGCTGCAGCTGCTCGTCAAGGAGGGCCGGATCGACGCCGACATCCCCGCCAAGGCCGCCGATCGATACCGGCTCGACGACGTCACCGCCGGCACGTCGGGCAACGCGGGCGGAGACTCCTGAGCCGGGCCGCCGGCTGAGCACGCCAGGCAGGGCCCCGAGCGCATCTCGCTCGGGGCCCTGCGGCATACCAGCGCGGTATGCCGCCCCGGTGGGCTGCCCCTGCGCCGCCCGGGCTGCCCACTGTCGCCCGGACTGCCTTTTGCGGCGGGCGCTGCCCTGCGCCGGGCAGCCCGTGCCCCGCAACGCAGCCCGTGCCCCGCAACGCAGCCCGTGCCCCGCAACGCAGCCCGTGCCCCGCAACGCAGCCCGTGCCCCGACCGGCGCTCTAGGCGGCCAGCGCGAGCGCCGCCAGGATCCGGTCGCGGACTCGATCCGGGTGCGCCAGGTCCGCCCACACCAGCCGGACGAGCACCCAGCCGGCCCGCCGCAGCGCGTCCTCGCGTCGCTTCTCCTCGAACAGGACGCCGGACCCTGCATCCGAGTACTTTGCGGCGCCGTCGAATTCGACGAGCACCCGCGTGCCGACGATCCGGAAGTCGGCTCGATAGCTCCTGCCCTCGACCGCCACGACGAACTGCGGCTCGAGGGAGAAGCCGAGAAGGCGCAGCAAGAAGGCGGTGCGACTCTCCCCCGGCGACTCGTGTCGCCCGTCCGCGTGTGCCAGCGCCGACCGGACCGGGCCGATGCCGGTGTGCTTGCCGAACACGGCAGCTGCCCTGCTCAGCCGATCCGGCGTGGTCAGGCCCTGCCGCAGCGCGGCGTCGGCCGGCACCAGGGCGCTCTCGGGGCCGCCAAGCAGACCGGCCTGCACGATGGCGTGCGCGACCGGGATGGCCGCCGGCCGAAGATCCCGGGGGTCTCGCGCCTGCAGCCGGATGCCGGCGACGGGCCGGTGGATGACGAGGCCGGGCCGACGCGCGGTGACGCTGCGCCGTCGGCGGCCACCGTCGGGCAGCTCGACGGCGCCGTCGACGCCCGACGTGAGGTGCACCGTCGCCAGGTCCGCGCGGTAGGTGGGCAGCCCCCGGCACAGCAGCAGCGAGTGATGGCTGAGAAGCGCTCGCGCCCGGAACTGTCGCCCCAGAGCCGTGGCGGTGAGCCGGTGCAGCTCCTCGCCCGTCGGGAGCTTGCCCGACACGACGACGAACCAGCCGCGGCTCAGGCGCAGCAGGCTGCCCGCGCGGCACAACCGGGACAGGGCGTGGCGGTCCAGGCCGAGTCGTGCGGCGTCGGCTGACGAGAAGACCCCCGAGGGGCCGAGGAGCGAAAGTTCCATGCCAGCCAAGGTGCCGCCCACTTCGCGGCCCCGCGACCGAGGGCTCAGCACCTGGGGACGGCTGGGCGCGCGGTCGCAGGCATGTGGATCGGCCGCCCGCACCGCCGGCTGTCACACGGGCTGCGCTTCGGGGCGCGAGCCGCCGCGCCCCGCGCAGCCCCTGCCCCGCCGCGCAGCCCCTGGCCCAACGCGCAGCCCGTGCCCCGCCGCGCAGCCCCTGCCCCAACGCGCAGCCCGTGCCACGCCGCGCAGCCCCCTGCCCCAACGCGCAGCTCGGCGCTCGGCGGCATACGGCGGCCGGATAGGTATGCGGCGCTGTGCATATACTTCCAGCGTGTCCAAGGTGCTGACCTCGCTCCCCGTCGGTGAACGCGTCGGAATCGCCTTCTCGGGCGGCCTCGACACCTCCGTGGCCGTCGCGTGGATGCGCGAGCAGGGCGCCGTGCCGTGCACCTACACGGCCGACCTCGGGCAGCACGACGAGCCGGACATCGACTCGGTGCCGGGCCGAGCCGGCCAGTACGGCGCCGAGCTCTCGCGGCTCGTCGACTGCCGGGCGGCCCTCGTGGAGGAGGGCCTGTCGGCGATCGCGTGCGGGGCGTTCCACATCCGCAGCGGCGGCAAGACGTACTTCAACACGACGCCGCTCGGGCGCGTCGTCACCGGCACGCTGCTCGTGCGCGCCATGCAGGAGGACGGCGTCTCGATCTGGGGCGACGGGTCGACGTTCAAGGGCAACGACATCGAGCGCTTCTACCGCTACGGCCTGCTTGCCAACCCGCGTCTGCGCATCTACAAGCCGTGGCTCGACGCCGACTTCGTCGCTGAGCTCGGCGGGCGGCAGGAGATGTCCGAGTGGCTCACCTCGCGCGGCCTGCCCTACCGCGCGAGCGCGGAGAAGGCCTACTCGACCGACGCCAACATCTGGGGCGCCACGCACGAGGCCAAGACGCTCGAGTTCCTCAGCGAGTCGATGGAGGTCGTCGAGCCGATCATGGGCGTGCGCTTCTGGGACCCGGCCGTCGCCGTCGAGCCCGAGGACGTCACCGTGCGCTTCGAGGCCGGGCGGCCGGTCGCGCTCAACGGCCGGACGTATGCCGACCCGGTGGCCCTCGTGCAGGAGGCGAACGTCATCGGTGGCCGGCACGGCCTCGGCATGTCCGACCAGATCGAGAACCGGATCATCGAGGCGAAGTCGCGCGGGATCTACGAGGCGCCGGCCATGGCGCTGCTGCACCTGACCTACGAGCGGCTGCTCAGCGCCATCCACAACGAGGACACTCTCGCCACCTACCACGCCGAGGGGCGCAGGCTGGGCCGGCTGCTCTACGAGGGCCGCTGGCTCGACCCGCAGGCGCTCATGGCGCGCGAGTCGCTGCAGCGGTGGGTGGCCTCGGCAGTCACGGGCGAGGTGACGGTGCGACTGCGCCGCGGCGACGACTGGACCATCGTGGACACCGCCGGTCCTTCGTTCTCCTACCACCCCGAGAAGCTGTCGATGGAGCGCACGGAGGACGCTGCCTTCGGGCCCGTGGACCGCATCGGACAGCTGACGATGCGCAACCTCGACATCGCCGACTCGCGCGCCAAGCTCGAGCAGTATGCCGCCGCCGGTCTCCTCGGGCGGGACGCAGCACAGCTCATGGGTGAGCTCGTCCCGGGCGGGGCGCAGGCCATCTCCGCCAACCCCGCCGCCGTCGAGGCGGACCGCGAGGACGACGCGCTCGACCGGGCGGCGATGGACCTCGGCACCGACTGAGCCGGTCGCTCGACCACCTCGGCCACCACGACCACCTCGGCCACCACGACCACCACGAGCGCAGGCTTCGGCCGCGGGTCTCGTGCCGCGGCCCCGGTAGGCGCGGCCCCGGTAGGCGCGGCCCCGGTAGGCGCGGCCCCGGTAGGCGCGGCGCCGGTAGGCGCGGAGCTGGCGGGCGCGGAGCTGGCGGGCGCGGAGTCGGTCGGGCTCAGAAGGAGGACATGGTGCGCACGCCTGCGAGGAAGAGCTCCCTGGAGAGCACGCCGATGTCGGCGTGGTCGGTGAAGAGACCGTCGATGCCGGTCCTCAGGTAGGCCAGCTGCTCGTCGACGGCTCGACCGTAGTCGGCGTCGGAGCCCTGGCGCAGCTCGCGCGGCAGGAAGGCGTTCTCGGCCCGGAACGTCCACGCGTGCACCGCCAGACCGGCGGCGTGGGCGTCGGACACCAGAGCCGTGGGCTCCGAGGCGAGGCTCCCGTCGTCGCGGCGCGCGATCACCTGCTCCTTGTCGGCGCCCACGACGTCGATCGTCCCGGCCAGCTCCACGAGCGCGGGCGCCGTGAGCAGATCGGCATACCGCCGCCCGTCGCCGCTCGCGACCATGTCATACGGCCTGCCCTCGGTGGTGAGCAGCACCAGCGGGCAGCGCAGCCCGCGCCCGTGGCGCAGCTCGAAGAGCGTCTGGAGCTCGAAGCACTGGACGAACAGCGGGGCGTCCTCGGAGTCGAGCCGGTGGCGCCGGATCGAGACCGCCGCCAGCCGGGCGACGTCGATGCCGCACTCCCGGAAGAAGGTCGGGCTCTTCAGCTCGGGGTAGACGCCGATGCGGCGGCCCAGCTCCTTGCTCAGCCGAGATCGCAGCGCGAGGACCTCCTCGAAGGTGGGAATGGCGAACTGCCGGTCCCACATCCGGTTTCGCGGTCGCAGCAGCGGCAGCCGCTCACGCGCCCGCAGGGTGCGCAGCTCCGCCAGGGTGAAGTCGGTCGTGAACCACCCGCTCACGCGCTCGCCGTCGACGACCTTGGTCGTCCACCGGTCGGCGAACTCGGGGTGGTCGGCCACGTCGGTCGTGCCGGAGATCTCCGGCTCGTGACGCACGACGAGCACCCCGTCCCGCGTCGGGACGAGATCCGGCTCGAGGAAGTCCGCCCCCATGCGGGCGGCCAGCTCGTAGGCCGGGATGGTGTGCTCGGGCCGGTAGCCGGACGCGCCGCGATGGGCGATGACGAGGGGGCGGCGCGGGGACGGGCGCTCGGGCCCCGAGAGTCGCTTCACCCACCGATTGCAGCCGGCCAGCCGGTCACGAAGCCGACGTCGGCGCGACGCCGAGGTGAACAGTGGGCGAGGAGCGCGGGCGCACATCGAGCCCGAAGCCGCCGCGGCAGGTAACGGTCCGCGCCCATCCTTTGTGAGCGGCATACAAAGCTGTCTGGTGCACGGCCTACCCTGAACGGGTGACCACGAGCTCGCGCCGGCGCCCCAGCGCGCAGACGGCTCGCGCGGTGGACCGCAGCGCGGGCGAGCTCGCCACGGCCGCGGCGCGCCGGATGGAGGAGCGCCTGACGTGGTATCAGGCGCTGACCGCCCAGGAGCGCTCGTGGGTGGGCCTGGTGGCGCAGGCCGGCATCTCCGAGTTCCTCGCCTGGTTCCGCGGGCAGGAGGAGGTCGCTCCGTCGGCGGCGTCGGTGTTCGCGAACGCTCCGCAGGAGCTCACCCGGTCGGTGAGCCTCCTGCAGACGCTGGACCTCGTGCGCACCGTCGTCGACGTCGTCGAGTCCCGCGTGCAGAGTCTCGCCGGCCCCGGGGACGAGCAGCTGCTGCGCGAGTCGGTGCTGCGCTTCTCGCGCGAGATCGCCTTCGCCGCCGCCGAGGTGTATGCCGGCGCCGCCGAGGCTCGCGGGGCATGGGACGCCCGGCTGGAGGCGCTCGTCGTGGACGCCGTGCTGCGCGGCGAGGCCGACGAGTCGCTGCAGTCCCGCGCCACCGCACTGGGGTGGGGAGACGTCGCCCCCGTGACCTTCGTGGTGGGTGCCGCGCCCACCGGCGTAGCCAGCGCCGCAGCAGCGGTCGACCTCCTGCGGCGCACGGCGGGACGCCGCGCGGTGGAGGTCCTCGTCATCGTGCAGCGCAACCGCCTCATCGCCATCCTCGGCGGCACCGAGGCGCCGCTGGAGGTGGTGACCGAGATGGTCGACGCCTTCGGCAGCGGCTCGGTCGTCGTCGGCCCGACCGTGCCGCACCTGTTCGCGGCCGGCCGCTCGGCACGGGCCGCGCTGAGCGGCTTGGCCGTGGCACCCGCCTGGCCGCACGCCCCGCGCGTCGTCGAGGCCGACGCGCTGCTGCCCGAGCGCGCCCTTGGTGGGGACCAGCCGGCGCGCCGGCTGCTCACCGACCGGGTCCACCGGCCGCTGGCCGCACCGGCACAGGCGCCGTTGCTCGACACCGCGCAGACCTACCTCGAGGTGGGCGGCTCGCTCGAGGCCACCGCCCGAGCGCTCTTCGTGCACCCCAACACGGTGCGCTACCGGCTCGGCCGGGTTGCGGCCCTCACCGGCTACGACCTGACCGTCCCGCGCGAGGCGTGGACCGTCCGGATCGCGCTCGCCCTCGGCCGCCTCGGAGCGGCCGACCGGTCCTCGACCCCAGTCCTGCGCCGAGAGCAATTGGAGAAACCCTCCAACAGATCCGTCGCGACTTCGTGACATTCCGAGGCCGGGTTCCGCGCCGTGAACGGCGAGGCTAGGAACGTGCTCGCGATCGTCTGCCCTGGACAGGGCTCCCAGACTCCCGGTTTCCTCGCCCCGTGGCTGGAGCTGCCCGGCTTCCGCGACCGGATGGCCTGGCTGGGAGCCGTGGCCGGCATGGACCTCATCGCCCACGGCACGCAGTCGGACGCGGAGACGATCAAGGACACCGCGGTCGCCCAGCCGCTCATCGTCGGAGCGGGCCTCATCTCCCTCCTCGCGCTCTTCGAGCATCCCGCCGACGGCTTCCGCACGGTCGGCGCCGGCGCCGGGCACTCCGTCGGGGAGATCACCTCCGCAGCGGCGGCGGGCGTCATCTCGGCGGAGCAGGCCATGGTCTTCGTGCGCGAGCGCGGCCGCGCGATGGCATCGGCGAGCGCCGTCACGCCGACCGGCATGTCGGCGGTGCTCGGCGGAGACCCCGACGAGGTCCTCGCCACCCTCGAGCAGCTCGGCCTGACCCCGGCCAATGTCAACGGCGGTGGCCAGGTCGTGGCCGCCGGCACCCTCGAGCAGCTCGACACGCTGAGGTCCAGCCCACCGGCCAAGGCCAGGGTCGTGCCGCTGCAGGTGGCCGGCGCCTTCCACACCGCGCACATGGGCTCGGCCGTCGACGTGCTGGCCGGCTACGCCCGGGCGATGTCGACCCACGACGCGCGCGCCCGGCTCATCTCCAACGCCGACGGCAAGGTGGTGCACAGCGGTCGGGAGGTGCTCGCCCGGCTGGTGCGCCAGGTGAGCAACCCGGTGCGCTGGGACCTGTGCATGCAGACGATGGTCGACCTCGGGGTGACCGGGCTCATCGAGATCCCCCCGGCGGGCACCCTCGTCGGGCTCGCGAAGCGCGCGATGCCCGGCGTCGAGACCCTGGCGCTCAAGACGCCGGAGGACGTGCCGGCCGCGCTGCGGATGATCAGGGAGCACGGCACCGGCGGCGCCGGCGACACCCAGTCGCAGTCCCCGACCTGGCGGCTCGTCATCGCCCCCTCCAAGGGGGCCGTCCAGCTCGAGTCGATCGGAGTGGGCGACAGCATCGAGCCCGGCTCCGTGGTCGCGCGGATCACGACGTTGCGCGACACCTACGACGTCACCGCTCCGCACGGCGGACAGGTGGTCGAGTGGCTCGTCGAGGACGGCGACCCCGTCTCCCCCGGCCAGCCGATCCTGCGACTGCACCCCATCTCCTGACAAGGACCGACAGTGACCTCCCCCTCCACCGGACGCTCCCCCAAGGGGACCGGGACCATCACCGTCCCGCCCGCCGCACGGCATTCGCGCATCGTCGGCGTCGGCGGCTACCGACCCAAGCGGGTCGTGCCCAACTCCGAGCTCGTCGACCGGATCAACTCGAGCGACGAGTGGATCCGCGAGCGCTCCGGGATCACCGCGCGACACGTGGCCGAGCCTGACGAGAGCGTCGTGGACATGGCCGAGGCGGCCACCCGTCAGGCCCTCGACCACGCCGGGATCACCGCCGAGCAGCTCGACTTCATCCTCGTCGCGACGGTGACCCACCCCTTCCAGACTCCCGCGGCCGCGCCGGAGCTGGCGGCGCGCCTGGGCTCCACCGCGGCGGCCACCGACATCTCCGCTGCGTGCGCCGGCTACTGCTACGGCGTGGCGATGGCGAGCGACATGGTGCGCGGCGGCAGTGCCGACCACGTGCTCGTCGTGGGCGTGGAGAAGCTGTCCGACTTCACCGACTACGACGACCGCGGCACGGCCTTCATCTTCGGCGACGGCGCGGGCGCGGCCGTGATCGGGCCCTCCGACACCCCCGGGATCGGCCCGACGGTCTGGGGGTCCGACGGCACCCAGCGCGACGTCATCTCCCAGGTCCAGCCGTGGACCGAGCTGCGCCAGCCCTGGAGTGAGCCGACCAACGACCCAAGGCTGTGGCCGGCCATCGGAATGGCCGGGCCGAGCGTCTTCCGCTGGGCGGTGTGGGGCATGGCCCCGATCGCCCAGCAGGCGCTCGACCGCGCCGGCGTCACGGCCGACGACCTCGACGCCTTCATCCCGCATCAGGCGAACGTGCGCATCATCGACGCCATGGCCAAGCAGCTGAAGCTGCCTGCCGACGTCCCGATCGCCCGCGACATCACCACGACGGCCAACACCTCGGCGGCCTCCGTCCCCCTCGCGACCGCGCGCATGCTCGCCGACGGCGAGGCGCCGAGCGGCGGTCTCGCGCTGCAGATCGGCTTCGGCGCCGGTCTGGTGTATGCCGCCCAGGTCGTCGTGCTGCCATGAGCACCACGCCGACGTGACCGGCTGACACGCTCCCGCCGCCGCCGACGGGTCATTTTCGGGGCATGCACCACCTCGCCAGTCCGACACCACCCACCAAGGAGCACCGATGGCACAGTCAGAGCAGGAGATCCTCGCGGGCCTCGCAGAGATCGTCAACGAGGAGACGGGCCTCGACACGGCCTCCGTCGAGATGGACAAGTCCTTCACGGAGGACCTCGACATCGACTCCCTGTCGATGATGACGATCGTCGTCAACGCGGAGGAGAAGTTCGGCGTGCGGATCCCGGACGACGAGGTGAAGAACCTCAAGACGGTCCGCGACGCCGTCACGTTCATCGCCAACGCCCAGTCCTGAGCCGGTCCACCCTTCCCGAGCTCGCCGACCAGAGGAGCACGTCACCATGACGTCCATTCGAGACCGACGCGTCGTGGTCACCGGCCTCGGCGCCACCACGCCGCTGGGCGGCACCGCCACGCAGACGTGGGAGGCCGCTCTGGCAGGACGCTCCGGCGCCCGCCCCATGGACTTCGAATGGGTCGGCAAGTACGACCTGCCGGTCACCTTCGCGGCGATGGTGGCGACGCCGCCCGAGCAGGTGCTGACCAAGGTGGAGACGAGGCGCCTGGATCCTTCCAGCCAGTACGCGCTCATCGCCGCCCGCGAGGCCTGGTCTGACGCAGGCAGGCCGGAGGTCGAGCCCGAACGCCTCGGGGTGGCCGTCGGCTCCGGGATCGGTGGCGTGTGGACCCTGCTCGACCAGTGGGACAACCTGCGGGAGAAGGGACCGCGGAGGGTCTACCCCCTGGCCGTGCCGATGCTCATGCCCAACGGCCCGGCCGCGGCCGTCTCCCTCGACCTCGGCGCCCGAGCCGGGGCACACACCCCGGTCAGCGCCTGCGCGTCGGGCGCCGAGGCGATGGGATACGCCATCGAGATGATCCGCAGCGGCCGGGCGGACGTCGTCGTGGCGGGCGGCACGGAGGCTGCGGTGCACCCGCTGCCCATCGCCGGTTTCGCGGCGATGCAGGCCCTCTCGACACGCAACGACGAGCCGGAGCGAGCCTCTCGGCCCTACGACACGGGCCGCGACGGCTTCGTCCTCGGTGAGGGCTCGGCGCTCATCGTCGTCGAGGCGGAGGAGCACGCCCGCGCTCGGGGGGCACGTATCTACGCCGAGCTCGCCAGCGTCGGCATGTCGGCGGACGCGCACCACATCACCGCCCCGGAGCCGCAGGGCTCGGGCGCCTCCCGCGCCATGGTCGCGGCGGTGGAGCGCGCTGACCTCAGCCTCACCGACATCGTGCACATCAACGCGCACGCGACCTCCACCCCCGTTGGTGACGTCGCCGAGTACAACGCCATCAAGCGCGCGTTCGGCGACCACACGGAGTCCATCGCCGTGACGGCGACCAAGTCGATGACCGGACACCTGCTCGGTGCGGCCGGCGCGATCGAGGCGATCTTCACCATCCTGTCGGTGCATCACCGCACCGTTCCCGCGACCATCAACCTCGAGGACCCGGACCCGGAGATCCCGCTCGACGTCGTCACGGGCAAGGCGCTGACCCTGCCCGAGGGCGACGTCGCCGCGCTCAACAACTCGTTCGGATTCGGCGGACACAACGTGGCCCTCGCCGTGCGGAGCCTCTGATGGGACGCGAGCCGTCGGTGGCGTCGGCGCAGGCCTCCACCGCAGCCAAGGTGAAGCTGCCCCGGTCGGAGGACCCCCGCAACCCCAACAAGCGCCTCGCCGCCTTCTTCGACCCCGGCACCGTCGAGCTCATCACCGCCGACGACGACTCCGGGATCCTCGCGGCGGTCGGCAAAGTCGAGGGCTGGCCGGTGGTCTCCTTCTGCTCCGACGCCACCGTGCAGGGCGGCGCGATGGGGGTCGCCGGCTGCAAGGCGATCCTCGTCGCCTACGAGCGGGCGCTCGCCGACGCAGTGCCGATCGTCGGCATCTGGCACTCCGGCGGGGCCCGGCTGGCCGAGGGAGTCGTCTCGCTGCATGCCGTGGGTGAGGTCTTCGAGATCATGACCCGAGCCTCGGGCAAGGTCCCACAGATCTCGGTCGTCATCGGCGCGGCGGCCGGCGGGGCGGCATACGGCCCGGCCCTGACCGACATCGTCATCCTCGGGCCGGAGGGGCGGGTCTTCGTGACCGGCCCGGACGTCGTGCGGTCGGTCACCGGCGAGGCGGTCGACGCGCTGCGGCTCGGCGGCCCGGAGCCGCACGGGCGCCGCTCCGGCGTCGTGCACGTCGTCACCGGCACGACGGAGGAGGCGCTGGAGCGCGGCCGGCTGCTCGCGTCGCTGCTGGGCGACCAGGGCACGCTGGACGTCGACGCGGTGCAGGACCGGGACCTCGCCGCGACGTTCCCGGAGTCACCGAAGCGCGCCTACGACGTGCACCCGCTCGTCGCCAACGTCCTCGACGACGAGGCGACGATGCTCGAGCTGTTCCCGCGCTGGGCGCCCAACATCGTCACCACGCTCGGCAGGTTCGGCGGCCGCACGGTCGGGGTCATCGCCAACAACCCGATGCGCCTCGGCGGCTGCCTCGACTCGAGCTCGGCGGAGAAGGCGGCGCGGTTCGTGCGCATGTGCGACGCCTTCGGCGTGCCGATCATCGTGCTCGTGGACGTGCCGGGCTATCTGCCCGGCGTCGGACAGGAGTGGGACGGGGTGGTGCGCAGGGGTGCCAAGCTGCTGCACGCGTTCGCGGAGGCCGTGGTGCCGCGGGTCACCGTCGTGACCCGCAAGACGTATGGCGGTGCCTACATCGCGATGAACGCCAGGTCGCTCGGGGCCACCAAGGTCTTCGCCTGGCCGACGGCGGAGGTGGCCGTGATGGGCGCCATCGCGGCGATCCGGATCCTGCACCGGCGCCGGCTGGCCGAGGTGGAGGAGGAGCAGCGGTCGGCCGTCGAGCAGGAGCTGGCGCGGGAGCACGAGAAGCTGACCGGTGGGCTGCAGCGCGCGGTGGAGATCGGGGTGATCGACGAGATCGTCGAGCCGGCGGCCACCCGCCGCGCCATCGCCGCCGCGATCGGCAACGCCCCGCAGCGCCGCGGCAACCACGGCAACATCCCCCTCTGACCACCGCTGCGGGCGGCTGACCGGATGGTCAGCCGCCGGGCCGGGAGCACCTGGCGGATCAGCTCGCGTCGGGTGCTCTCCTCGCAGCCGCTCTCGCCAGGTGTGCCGGGTGATCCGCCGGGGAAGCTCGTCGTCGAGCGTCGGTGGGATCTGGCCGCCGACCCGGGCCTGCGCTCAGCCGACCTTGTGCAGCCACCGCACGGGGGCACCCTCACCGGCATGCCGGAACGGCTCGAGCTCACGGTCCCAGGGCCCGCCGAGGACGCGGTCGAGCTCGGCCTGCAGCGCCGCCCCGTCGCCGCGTGCACGGTCGATCGCCTCCCGCAGGCGGTCCTCGTGCACGACGGCGTCACCGGAGACGGAGGTCGCGGCGTGGTGGATGCCGAGGCGGGGGGTGTGCGCCCACCGCGAGCCGTCGGAGGTCGCGGTCGGCTCCTCGGAGACCTCGTAGCGAAGGTTGTCCCAGCCGCGCAGGGCCGACGCGAGCTCGGCGCCCGTGCCGACCGGCCCGGTCCACGACAGCTCCGAGCGCACCAGTCGCGGCGCGGCCGGCTGCGGGGTCCACGCCATCGTCACCCGGCGGCCGAGGACGGCCTCGACGGCCCAGGTGACGTGCGGGCACAGCACCGTCGGGGCTGCGTGGATGAACACGACCCCTCGGGTTGTGGTGCGCGGCATCGCGGCAGACATCCGGGACCTCCTGTGTGCGAGGGACGTCTTCCCCAACGACCTCGGCACCGGCGACCCGGCCGTGGCGACCGCGTACGTTGGCTCATTGTGCACCATCAGTAACAGCCGCACCAGCCGTATGCCGCACCGTTTCGGCGGGCGCGGCGGCGGGCGTCGTCGTGGGAGGTTCTCCGGCACCTGATGCCGGAAGACCTACGTCAACCCGCTGGCGGGACGCCCGGGAAGAGGTACACCTCGTCCCCGCGGACCTCCACCCGGTGGGCGGCGACCGGCCTGGTGGCGGGGAGGCAGAGGGCCTCGCCTGTCCGTAGG
>CALMNV010000116.1 GCA_937873285.1 uncultured Intrasporangium sp.
CAGGCCCACTTCTCCTTCGACGCGCCCAGCCCGACGCCCCACCAGCCTCCGTCGGCCAGGGCGTACAGGCCGTGCACCGACTGGCCGCACTGGCCGTTGGGGTCTGAGCGGCACTCGGGCGAGAGGAAGTTGGTGATGCGTGCCATCCGGTTGGCGCTCTGCAGGACGAGCAGGGTCACGACACCGATGCCGACGACCCCGGCGCCCACGAAGAACCGGCCGGGGACGCCGGCCACCGCGAGCACGGCCGCGACGATGAGCAGCATCACCATCGCTGTGCCCAGGTCCTTGCCGAGCAGCACGAGCAGCACCACCGTCATGGCGATCGGCACGAGGTAGGGCACGACCGCGTGGCCGAGCAGGCCCACCAGCCGGCCCTTGTTGGCGAAGACGACCGCGCCGACGAGGACGAGGGCGACCTTGGCGAGCTCGGCCGGCTGGACGCTGATCGGTCCGACCGCCACCCAGTTGCGGTTGCCGCCGACCTCGTAGCCGAGCGGCGTGAACACGAGCCCCTGCAGCAGGATCGCCCCGAGCAGGAGGGGCACCGCGAGTCGCTTCCACCACCGGATGCTCCTTCGGGCGGCGAACCGAGCCACGCCCGCGCCGATCACCGCGAAGAGCAGCTGCCGCAGGAAGACCGCGTAGGCGGCGTCGCCGGAGAGCAGCGACGTGACGCTCGAGGCCGAGAAGACCATGACGAGGCCGAAGACGACCAAGGTCGTCATGGTGCCGAGGATGAGGTAGTACGTCGTCATCGGCGACTCGAGCTTGCCGACAACCGACAGCGGCCGGGGGCCGGTGCGGCTGCGGTCTGCGGTGGTCGAGCTCACCGGGGGCCACCGCCTGCCCGCAGGTGCCGACGGACCGCCTCCTCGAACGCGTCCCCACGGGCCGCGTAGTTGACGAACATGTCCATCGACGCCGCAGCGGGGGCGAGGAGCACCACGTCACCCTCCCGAGCGAGGCGGGCGGCGAGAGCGACGACCAGGTCCATGACCCCAGTGTCGGTCTCCGGCACGTCGAGGACCGGGACATCCGGGGCGTGTCGGGCGAGGGCGTCCGCGATCTGGGCCCGATCCCGCCCGAGGAGGATGACACCGCGCAGCCGCGTGGCCACCTCCTCGACAAGGACCGCCACGTCGGCACCCTTGAGCAGCCCGCCGGCGATCCACACCACGCTGTCGAACGAGCGCAGCGCCGCTGCGGCGGCGTGCGGGTTGGTCGCCTTGGAGTCGTTGACCCACCGCACTCCGCCCGCCTCGGCGACATGCGTCGCCCGATGCGGGGCGGGCCGGAAGGCGCGCAGCCCGTCCCGGACGGAGAGGGGGCCCACACCGTAGGCCCGGGCCAGCGCCGCGGCCGCCACGGCGTTCGCGAGGTAGTGGGGCGCCACCGGGCCGGCGTCCCCCCCGCCAAGGTCCGCCACGGTGCACAGCTCGGCCGCCGCGTGGTGCCGCTGCTCGACGAACGCGCGGTCGGCCAGCACCCCGTCGACGACGCCGAGCATCGAGGGGGCGGGAATGCCGGTGGTGAAGCCGACCGCTCGGCACCCCTCCACGACCTCGGCCTCCAGCACGAGCTGCTCGGTCTGCACGTCGTCGACGTTGTAGACGCACGCGATGTGGGTGTTGTCGTAGATCCGGCCCTTGGCCCGCAGGTACTCGGCATACGAGCCGTGCCAGTCCAGGTGGTCGGGGGCGACGTTGAGCACCGCGGACGCCACCGCCGACACCGAGCGCTGCCAGTGCAGCTGAAAGCTCGACAGCTCCACGGCGAGCACGTCGTACGGCTGCGGGTGCAGCACCGCCTCGAGGATGGGAGTGCCGACGTTGCCCGCGCTCGTCGCCCGCAGACCGGCCGACCGCAGGATCGAGGCGAGCATCGTCACCGTCGTCGTCTTGCCGTTGGTGCCGGTGACGGTCAGCCATGGCGCCGCGCCCTCCCGGGCCCGCATCCGCCAGGCGAGCTCGACCTCCCCCCAGACCGGGATCGCGTCCGCCGCCGCCGCGAGCAGCAGCGGGTCGTGCGGTGGGACCCCCGGCGAGGTCACCACGAGCTGGGTGGCCGGCTCGGGGGCCTGCGCATGCTGCGGACCGAGGCGGACGTCGACGCCCAGGATGCGCAGCACCTCGGCGCGCTCCGTGATGACGTCGGTCACATCGGGTGACACGGCCGTCACCCGGGCACCGCGCTCGGCAAGCGCGTCGGCCGCGGCGAAGCCCGAGAGCCCCAGCCCGACGACGAGCACCCGCAGGCCGGACCAGTCCGCGTCGCGGTGCGTCAGGCCCTCCCGCGGCTCGTAGGCCGGGTCGACGATCATCGCCATGCCGCCGTCATTGCGTGCCCACCACCCATTCGGCGTAGAAGATGCCGAGCCCCAGCGCGACGAAGAGGCCGGCGATGATCCAGAACCGGATGACGATCGTCACCTCGGCCCAGCCGACGAGCTCGAAGTGGTGCTGCAGCGGGGCCATCCGAAACACCCGCTTCCCGGTCGTCTTGAACGACACGACCTGGATGATGACGGACATCACGATGATGATGAACATCCCGCCGAGGATGACGAGCAGCAGCTCGGTGCGGGTGGTGATGGCCAGCCCGGCGAGGGCGCCGCCCAGCGCGAGGGAGCCGGTGTCGCCCATGAAGATCTTGGCGGGCGAGGCGTTCCACCAGAGGAAGCCGAAGCACGCCCCCATCCCGGCCGCGGCGATGAGCGCCAGGTCGTGCGAGTCACGCACCTCGTAGCACTTGATCCCGGGGTTGGTCTGGCAGTTCTGGTTGAACGTCCACAGGCTGATCAGGACATAGGCGCCGAAGACCATCGTCGACACGCCGGTGGCCAGCCCGTCGAGCCCGTCCGTGAGGTTCACGCCGTTGGAGGCGCCGGCGATCATGAGGTTGGCCCAGACGACGAACAGGGCGACCCCGAGCGCAGTGCCGGCGAACGCCAGGTTGATGTTCGTGTCGCGCACGAACGAGATGAACGGCGACGCGGGCGTGCGGTACTGCTCGTTGGGAAACTGCAGCGCGAGGACCGCGAAGACGACCCCGACCAGGCCCTGGCCGACCAGCTTCTCCCGGGAGCGCAGCCCGAGGCTGCGCTGCTTGGAGATCTTGATGTAGTCGTCGAGGAAGCCGACCACGCCGAGGCCGGTCATGAGGAACAGGACGAGGACCCCGCTGGCCGTGAAGGGCGTGAGCGTCACCAGATGGGCGAGGACGTATGCCGCGAGCGTTGACCCGAGGATGACCGCTCCGCCCATGGTGGGCGTGCCGCGCTTGGTGTGGTGCGAGGTGGGGCCGTCGTCGCGGATGAACTGGCCATAGCCGCGGCGCACCAGGACCCGGATGAACAACGGGGTGCCGAGGAGGGAGAAGAGCAGCGAGAAGGCCGCCGCCGCGAGGACACCCCTCACCGGGCCACCGTCGCGTCTGCCGGGTCCGGCGCCCCGTCGGCCGCGAGCCGGTCGCCGAGCCAGCGCAGCCCGCTGTCCCGGCTGGACTTGAGCAGCACGACGTCGCCGGCCCGCAGCTCGGGGGCGAGTAGCTCGTATGCCGCCTCGGTGTCCGGCACCCACCGCGCGGCGCCGACCGCCCGGGCTCCCTCGCCCACCGCCACGACGTGCGCGATCCCAAGGTCAGCGGCATAGCGGCCCACCGCCGCGTGCTCCGCGGCGCTGTCCGCGCCGAGCTCGAGCATCTCGCCGACGACGGCCACCCGCCGGCCGGTGGCCTGCATGGCGGCGAGGGCGTCAAGGGCGGCGCGCATCGAGTGCGGGTTGGCGTTGTAGGCGTCGTTGACGACGACGACGCCGTCCGGGCGCTCGGTGACCTCCATCCGCCAACGGCTCGCCGGACGGGCGTCCTGCAGACCGGCGACGACCTGCTCGAAGGTCAGCCCGACCTCGAGGGCCGCCGCCGTGACGGCGAGCGCGTTGCCGACCTGGTGGCCGCCCGTGAGCCGCAGCGTCACCCGGGCCGCGCCCTGCGGCGTGGCGAGGGTGAAGGTGGGGCGACCCAGCTGGTCGAGCTCGACGCGGTCCGCGCGCACCTGGGCCCGCGGCGCCGTCCCGACGAGCACCACCCGGCAGGCGAGCCGCTCGCCCATGGCGGCCACGACCGGGTCGTCGGCGTTGAGCACCGCGAGGCCGTGCGGCGGCAGGGCCTGCGGCAGCTCCGCCTTGGCCAGCGCGATGTTGGCCTTGGAGCCGAACTCCCCGACGTGCGCGGACCCGACGTTGAGCACGACACCGACTGTGGGGGGCGCGATGCCGGTGAGGTAGCGGATGTGGCCGCGGCCACGGGCGCCCATCTCGACGACGAGGAAGCGCGTGCTCGGCGTGACGCGACACACGGTGAGCGGCACGCCCACCTCGCCGTTGAGCGAGTTGACCGGCGCCACGGTCTCGCCGGCCGTGGCCAGGACGGCAGCGAGCAGGTCCTTGGTCGAGGTCTTGCCAGAGGAGCCGGTGATCCCGACCACCGGCAGGCCGGGGGCCCGGTCGAGCACCCCCCGCGCGACCCGGCCGAAGGCGACCTCGACATCGTCGACGACGACGCACGGCAACCCCGCGACGGGTCGCGACGTGAGGGCCGCCACGGCGCCGCGGGCGGCGGCGGCGGCCACGAAGTCGTGCCCGTCCGCGTGCTCGCCGACCCGGGCCACGTAGAGCGCGCCCGGCTCGCACTCGCGCGAGTCGGTCGTCACCGGACCGTCGACGAGCAGGCCCGGCGCACGGCCCGGCGCGTCGACCGTGCCGGCGTCACCGGCCCCCGGCTCGACGAGCCGGCCACCGGCGAGCGCGGCGACCTCGGGAAGACGAAGCGGGATCATGCGGGGTCCTTCGTGCGCCGGGCAGCCGCCAGGGCGGCCCGGACGGCGTCCCGGTCGTCGAACGGGTGCGTCACCCCGGAGATCTCCTGGCCCTTCTCGTGTCCCTTGCCGAGCACCACGACAGTATCGACCGTCTCCTCGTCATCGGCGTCATCGGCGGCGTCATCGGCGTCATCGGCGGCGTCATCGGCGTCATCGGCGTCATCGGCGGCGTCGGCGTGCCGGCCTGCCGCGCCGGAGACCGCCAGCGCCACGGCTTCTGCGATGGCCCCGGCGCGGCCCGCGTTGTCGAGCACCTGCGTGGCCGTCGCCTCCCCGGCGGCGACGAGCGCGCGTGCGCCGGCGAGCACTGCCGCGCGGATCGCCTCGGGGTCCTCCGAGCGGGGGTTGTCGTCGGTGACCACGACGACGTCGGCGCGGCGCGCCGCGGCCGACCCCATGCCGGGCCGCTTGGCCCGGTCGCGGTCTCCTCCCGCGCCGAGCACGACGATGAGCCGTCCCGTCGTCGACGCTCGCAGCGCCGACAGCGCGGCGTCGACGGCTTCCGGGGTGTGGGCGAAGTCGACGATGCACCGTGGCTGCCCGGAACCGCCCGCCGCGACGACCTCCATCCTTCCCGGCACCGCCGGACGGCTGGCCAGCGCTCCGGCCGCGGCCTCGTCGTCCACCCCGATGGCGCTCAGCGCGAGGGCGGCCAGCGCCGTGTTGGCCACGTTGAAGGTGCCGATCAGGTGCGAGACCAGACGCAGCCTGCGCCCCGTCGTCGACTCGCGCAGCTCGAACTGCGGCGTGTGCCCCGGCACCGCGACCCAGTGCCCGCCCTCCGGGGTGGCCGGGGCGCTGGTCGGTGGCGCCGCCGCGGTCGTCGCCATCGTCGTCAGGCGCACCTCTCCCGCAGCGAGGATCTCGACCGCGAGGCGGCGCCCCCACGGGTCGTCGACGCAGACCACCGCCGCTCGGCAGCGGGCGGCGGTGAACAGCTGTGCCTTGGCTCGGAAGTAGTCCTCCATCGACCCGTGGAAGTCGAGGTGGTCCTGCGAGAGGTTGGTGAACACGGCCACGTCATAGACGACCCCGTCGACGCGGTGCAGGTCGAGCGCGTGGCTCGAGACCTCCATGACGCACGCGTCGACGCCGCGCTCTCGCATGACGGCGAGGACAGCGTGCAGGTCGGGCGCCTCGGGGGTGGTGCGGACGGCGTCGACCCGCTCCGCGCCGATCCGGGTCTCGACTGTGCCGATCAGCCCGGTGCTGCGTCCCAGCGCCCGCAGGGCGGAGTCGAGCAGGTATGCCGTCGTCGTCTTGCCGTTGGTGCCGGTGATCCCCACCATGGTCAGCGCCGCAGCCGGGTCGCCGTAGACGCGCGCCGCGAGCGACCCGAGCACGGCCCGGGGCTGCGGCACCGTCAGCACCGGCACGTCGACGGCGCTGCCTGCTGCGCGCACCAGCCGCTCACCCGACGGGTCGGTGAGCACGGCCACCGCGCCCCTGCGTGCCGCGTCCGCGGCGAAGCGGGCGCCGTGCACGTGGAAGCCGGGCAACGCGGCATACAGGTCGCCGGCCTGCACGGTGCGGCTGTCGAGGGTCACGCCGGTGACCGGGACCGCTCCAGCGCCGGCCGGCAGGCCGAGCTGCGCGGCCACCTCGGCGAGCGACACGCCCCCCGTCTCCGGTCGGGGAAAGAGGCGGGACACGAGGGACAAACCTACAACCCGTCGCGCTTGGCCCGCGCGTCGCTGAGCACCCGCGGGTCGCGGTCGGACAGCGGCGTCGGCGCGTACACGCGGTACTGCAGCGGCGACGGCGTGCTGGGCGGGGTGTTGTCGCGCTCGATGAGGTAGCTCATCACCTGGTTGAAGACGGGCCCGGCGAGGGCTCCGCCGAACATCCCTGCGGACGGCCGCTGGATGAACACGGCCACGACGTACTTCGGGCGCTCCGCCGGCGCGTAGCCGATGAACGAGGCGGTGAAGCCGTTGTAGCGACCGAGCTTCTCGTCGTACCGGTCCGCGGTGCCGGTCTTGCCGGCGACCCGGTAACCCTTGATCCGAGCCGCGCTCGCGGTGCCGTCCTTGCCGGTCACCTCCTCGAGCATCCGGCTCAGCTTGGTGGCGGTGTCGGTGCTGACCACCTGGATGCCCTTCGGCGCGGGCACCGGCACGATGGTGCCGCTGTCGTTCGCGGTGCCCTCGACCAGTGAGGGCGGCATCCGCAGGCCCCTGTTGGCGATGGTCTGGAAGACGCCGGCCGCCTGGACGGCGGTGAGCGAGTAGCCCTGGCCGAACAGGACGGTGTAGCGCTGGGAGGTGTTCCACTTCGACGCAGGCGCCAGCTGGCCGGCAGACTCTCCCGGGAACTGCACGGGGGTGCGCTGCCCGATCCCGAACGCCCGGTAGTAGGACTCCATCACCGAGGGCTTGACGCGCTCGCCGATGAGCATGGTGCCGATGTTCGACGACTTGGCGATGACGCCGGTCGCGGTGAAGCTCTCGACCGGGTGGTCCTCGTTGTCCTTGAAGCTCAACCCCGCCCGCGGCAGCCGATTCGGGACGATGACGCCGGTGCTGGGGGTCACGACGCCCTGCTGAAGCGCGGCTGCCATGGTCATGAGCTTGCCGGTGGAGCCGGGCTCGAAGGCGTCGTTGAAGGCGTAGTTGCGCAGGTTGGCCGCCTTGGCCGCGCCGAGGTCGTTGGGGTCGAAGGACGGATAGCTGGCGGCCGCCCGGATCTTGCCCGTCGCCACCTCGATGACGACCGCCGTCCCGGACTCGGCCCCCACCGCGGTGACCTGCTTGGCCAGGGCGTTCTGGGCATACCACTGCACGTCGGCGTCGATGGTCAGCCGCACGTCCCTGCCGGGCACGGCGGGGATGTCCTGGCGCTCCGAGCCGGGGATGATGTATCCGTCGCGCGCCTGCTCGGCGATCATGGTGCCCGGCTTGCCGGCGAGGGTCTTGTCGAGCATGAGCTCCAGCCCGCCACCCGGCGTCTGGTCACGGGGCTGGACGAACCCGACGAGCTGGCCGAGGGCCATCGAGGTGGGGTACACCCGGGCGGCCGTGCGCTCGGCGGCGATCCCGGGCACCCCCAGGGCCCGGATCTGGCGCCACACGGCGGGGTTGACGTCACGCTTGACGACGACGTAGCGGGTGCCGGCCCGGCTGAACAGCGCGGTCAGGGTGCCGGGGTCCATGCCCAGGAGCGGCCCGACCTCGGCGGCCGCGCGGCTCACGCCCACCTTGGTGCGCCGGCCGTCGACGCGGACGGTGTACTCGGGGATGGCCGTGGGGTCCGCGACGACGGTGAAGCGCTCGACGCTGTCGGCGAGGACCTGCCCGTTGGTGTCGAGGATCCTCGCCCGCATGGCGGGGCTCACGGAGGTGACCAGGCGCTTGGACAGCGCGGCGGCCTGCGTGGCGGAGGCGTCGAAGGCCTGCACCCGCAGCAGCTGGGCGGCGAAGATGCTGAGGACGAAGAGCACCGTGAGATACATCACCCGCACCCGCCGGCGTGGGTTGGCGGGGGCACGAAGGCGCCGGGGCCGGCGGGGCGGGCGACCTGGCGCTCCAGCAGCTCCAGGTAGCCGCCGAGGGTGGTGATCGGCGTCTTCAGCTCGTGGCTCGCCGTCGCCAGGAACTCGTCCTTCGCCCGCTCCAATTGCCGCCCCTCGGTGACATCGGTGTAGACGATGATCCGCCCGACGGTCGCGCCGCTGTCGGGATCGCGCATCAGGCCGGTGTAGCGTTCGAGGATGCGCCCACCCGCGCGCGTCAGCGCCACCTCGTCGACCGAGGTCTCCTCGGGG
>CALMNV010000117.1 GCA_937873285.1 uncultured Intrasporangium sp.
GCCGACCGGGCGGGTGGTCGCGGCAAACCCGTCGTCGCTGATGGCCTGGACGAGAGCCTCGGCCCGGGCCCGGGGGACGGGCCCCACCGAGGCCAGGCGGGCGGCATACCGCTGCTCGAGGGCGGCAAGCCGGTCGTGCGCGAACCCGGCGACCGCGTCGGGGCCGACCTCTCGGGACAGGTAGCGCAGCACCTCGACGGCGAGCTCCTCGTAGTCCGCCTCCAGCGAGCGGTGGCCACGGTCGGAGACGACGTAGGCGCGGGCGGGCCGGCCGCGGCCGCGGCGGGCGGCGACCGGCTCGTGCGGCGCGACCATGCCACGGGCGACGAGCGCGTCGAGATGACGTCGCACCGCTGCGGGCGTCAGCTGCAGGTGACGGCCGAGCTCGGCCGCACTGATGGGACCATCCGCGGAGACCGTGTGCAGCACCCGGGAGCGGGTGCGCGACTCCAGGGGCGCGGGCGCTGCGTCCCCGGCCCTGCGCGTGACCTGCTCGGCGATAAACACCACACCATTGTGACGTAAATGCCTGACGGCCTCCACTTCGCCCCCCGGCAGCCTCCGGATCCACGCCCGCGCTGCCTGCCTTCGGCTGCGGGCCGGCACGCCGTCAGCGGGGGCGCTCGACGTCGTCAGCGGTGAGGCCAGGGGCGTCACAGCCCCCGACCTGGCTGCCGGCGTCGTCGACGTCCTCGTCGTCAGCGGCGTCGTCGGCGTCGTCGGCGTCGTCGGCGTCATCATCGGCGTCATCGGCGTCGTCGGCGACCGGCGACAGCAGCGACGGCGGCTTGCGACGCGGAGGTGCGACGGAGCCCGGGCCGAAGAGGCGGCGGCGCACCGGCGTGGTGAGCCAGCCGAGCGGGGAGGTGAGCAGGTAGCCGTAGGCCAGCACGAGCCCGGTGCGGCCCGGGTCGAGGACCACCCCGGCTGCGATGAGCACGAGGACGAGGACGGTGACCCGCAGTCGCCTGCCCGTCAGCAGCGACCGGAAGGACGGAAAGCGGAACGTCGTGGCCATGAGCGCGGCGGGCAGCACACCCGAGACGAGCGGCAGCAGCGGCGCCCACCCGTAGAGCGGTCCCTCGATGGCGAGGACGGTGGCGATGACGACTCCGGCCGCGGCAGGGCTGGCGAGGCCGACGAAGTAGCGCTTGTCTGCGAGCGGGTCGATGGTCACGTTGAAGCGGGCCAGCCGGTAGGCGGCGCACGCCAGCCAGAACATCGCGCCGAACCAGGCCCATACGGGATAGGCCGGCAGCGCCCAGGTGTAGACGAGCACGGCCGGGGCGATGCCGAAGGAGATGAGGTCGGCGAGCGAGTCGAACTGCAGGCCGAAGGGCGTGATGGCGCCGACCGCCCGGGCAACCGCCCCGTCGAGGATGTCGAGGACGATGGCCGCGGCCACGAGTGCGGCCGCCACCCGGAACCGGCCCTGGAAGGAGAGCAGCACCGAGCTGAAGCCGCACAGCATGTTGCCCAGCGTAAACAGGCTCGGCAGCACGACCCGTGCGCGGGTGCGCGGCTCGAGCCGCCGGAGTGAGACGACGCGCGCCCCGGTCGCCGAGACGAGCCGCCAGCCCCGGCCGGGGCGGATGACGACCGTCGCCGAGTCCCGCGTCTCCGGACGGACCTCGAGCACCCGGCCGCTGCCCGCGAACTGGGGATCCGCACCGTAGGGACTCTTGGCATCGAGCTGCAGACTGCGCGCTTCGCCGTTGACAAGGGCGCGTACCTCGACCACCGCCTCCGCCACCGGCTGGTCGGGTACCGTGCCCACCACCTGGCGGCGCAGCAGCAGGTCATAGCCGTCTGCGCCTGGCGCGGTCAGACCGGTGAAACGCCAGCGCAAGCCATTGCCGGGCAACCCGGCCAGCGACATCCGCTCCTTGGCCGGGTCGCTGGCGCTGACGATGAAGTCCGCCTGCAGCCCGAGCGCCTGCACCTTGATCGATGCCGGGTAATCGGAAAAGATGCCGATCAGCCTGCCTTGCCGGCGCAATCCGTCGAACACGGCCTGCACGCCGTCGAAGCGGCAGCGTTCCAGGTAGCGCACCGGCCGCGACCCTATCCATTCGGTGACTATGCTGTCCACTTCTTCCCGGGGTAACCTGTGCGCCCTGGCCACTTCCGCCAGCAGCAAGGGCTCGAAGTCGGCGACGCCCTGGTCGCCCAGGTGTTCCCGGG
>CALMNV010000118.1 GCA_937873285.1 uncultured Intrasporangium sp.
GTCGCGGCGAGGGTGCCGGCCAGGCGCTCGTCGACCGGCAGGTCGAGGGACTCGCCGACGAAGTCCTTGTGGGACAGCGCGACGAGGACCGGCCAGCCGGTCGCCGTCAGCTCGCCCAGGCGGCGCGTCACCTCGAGCGTCTGCGGGGTGTTCTTGCCGAAGTCGTGCGCGGGGTCCAGCAGGATGGACTCGCGCGGGACGCCGGCGGCGAGCGCGCGCTCGGCCGCCGCCACGGTCGCCTCGAGGACCGCCTCCACCACGCCGCCCGGATAGGCCACCCGGTGCGGGCGGGTGCGAGGGGTGAGACCACCCGCGTGGCTGCACACGATCGCGGCGCCGTGCTCGGCGGCGACGTCGACGAGCGCCGGGTCGTGGCCCGCCCACGCGTCGTTGATCAGGTCGGCGCCGGCCCGGCACACCTCGCGCGCCACCTCGTGGCGCCACGTGTCGACGCTGAGCACGACGCCGGGATGCGCCTCGCGCACCGCCGCGACGAAGCCCACGGTCCGTCGCAGCTCCTCGTCGAGGTCCACCTCGTCGCCCGGACCTGCCTTGACGCCGCCGATGTCGACGATCGCGGCGCCCTCCTCGACGACGCGGTGCACCCGCTCGAGCGCCACGTCCTCGGCGTAGGTTGCCCCCCGGTCGTAGAACGAGTCGGGCGTCCGGTTGACCACGGCCATGACGAGCAGCTCGTCGTCGTCGAAGGCGTGTCGGCCGAGGCGCAGCATGGGCGTCCTTTGCGCGGGGGTGGGGCAGCAGGGCAGCCTAACCCGCTACGGTCGACGGGCCGGACCAGCCACCCCGAGAGGACCACCGCATGCAGATCCAGGGAAACGTCGCACTCGTCACGGGCGGGGCCTCGGGCCTGGGCGAGGCGACCGTGCGCCGGCTCGTCGACGCGGGCGCCCGGGTCGTCGTCGTCGACCTTCCGAGCAGCAGGGGTGAGGCGCTCGCCGCCGAGCTCGGCGCCCCGGCCGTCTTCGCCCCGGCCGACGTCACCGACGAGGCGCAGGTGTCCGCAGCAGTCGAGCGGGCCGCGGGGCTCGGCCCGTTCCGGATCGCCGTCAGCTGCGCCGGCATCGGGGCGGCGGCCAGGACGGTGGGCCGGGACGGGGCCCCGCACGCGCTCGACCTCTTCACCCGGGTCGTCACCGTCAACCTCGTCGGCACCTTCAACGTCATCCGCCTCGCGGCCGCCGCGATGCTGGCGACCACCGACGTCGCCGGCGAGGAGCGCGGCGTGATCGTCAACACCGCCTCCATCGCGGCGTTCGACGGTCAGGTCGGCCAGGCGGCATACAGCGCCTCCAAGGGCGGTGTGGTCGGCATGACGCTGCCGATCGCCCGCGACCTCGCGGCCTCCGCCATCCGGGTCGCCACCATCGCGCCCGGGCTGTTCCACACTCCGCTGCTGCACGGGCTGCCGGAGGACGCCATCGCCTCGCTCGGTGCCCAGGTGCCGCACCCGTCTCGGCTCGGCCGGCCCGCCGAGTATGCCCAGCTCGTCCAGGCGATCATCGACAACCCGATGCTCAACGGCGAGACCGTCCGCCTCGACGGCGCGATCCGCATGGCGCCGCGCTGACGGTCTGCGGTCCAGCCCGACCCTGCTCGGGCGGTGGCGCAGGCCGCGTCCGGCGACCCACTGGAGGCCGGGCATGCTGGGCACCGCCGGCCCTGCTGTGCCGGCCGGGACGAGAGGGGGCGGGTCGGTGGGCGTGCACATCGGCACCTCGGGCTGGAGCTACGCCCACTGGGAGCCCGAGCTCTACCCGCCGGGCACCCCGCCGGCCGCCCGGCGCGAGCTCTACACCCGCAGCTTCGCGACGGTCGAGCTCAACGCGAGCTTCTACCGGTGGCCGTCGAACCGGACCTTCGCCGGCTGGCGCCGCGGCCTGCCGGACGGGTTCCTCATGTCGGTCAAGGCCTCGCGCGGGCTGACCCACGCGAAGCGGCTCTACGCGCCGGAGGCGTGGACCGGGCGGCTGGCCGACGCCTGGCACGAGCTGGGGGAGCGGCGCGGCGTGGTCCTCGTGCAGCTGCCGCCCGGGCAGGAGCGCGACGACGCCCGCCTCGGCTACTTCCTGGCCGGCCTGCCGGGCTGGATGCGGGTGGCCGTCGAGCTGCGCCACCCGAGCTGGCAGGACGAGGCGGTCTACGCGCTCCTCGAACGCCACGGGGCGGCATACTGCGTGCTGAGCGGCGCCGGGCTGCCCTGCGTGCTGCGGGCCACCGCGCCGTTCGTCTACGTCCGGCTGCACGGTCCCGACCACCACCACCTGTATGCCGGGTCGTACGGCGACGCGGACCTGCGCTGGTGGGCCGATCGCATCGGCGAGTGGCACCGGGACGGTCGGGACGTGTTCGCCTACTTCAACAACGACGGGGACGCCAACGCCGTGCGCAACGCCCGGAGGCTGCAGGCGCTGACCGGCGGGTGGTAGCCCCGGGGTGGCAGACTGGGGCACATGGCGCGTGTGGTGCACTTCGAGATCCAGGCCGGCGACGTGGAGCGCGCCAAGGCGTTCTACGCGGCCGTCTTCGACTGGTCCTTCGAGGACTACAGCCAGGTCACCGGCTCGACCTACTGGGGCGTGACGACCGGGCCCGCGGAGCAGCCGGGCATCAACGGGGGGCTGCTGCAGCGGCCCGCGGCGGCGCCGGGCGCCGGGCAGGGCACCAACGCCTTCGTCTGCACGATGCAGGTCGACGACTACGACGCGACCGAGCAGCGCATCATCGCCGCCGGCGGGCGGGTCGCCCTGCCGAAGATGGCGCTGGCCGGCATGGCCTGGCAGGGCTACTACCTCGACCCGGAGGGCAACACCTTCGGCATCCACCAGCCTGACCCCGAGGCAGCCTGAGGCGTATGCCGGGCGGCCCGCTCAGAAGTCGCCGGCGCCGGAGCGCAGGGTCGTCAGCACCCGCAGCAGCGTGCGCGTCTCGCCGGCCGACAGCCCCAGCCGACCGAAGACCTCGTCGTTGAGCGCAGCGGTCGCCTTCTCGGCGAGCGCCCGGCCCTCGGGGGTGAGCGCGACGAGGACGGCCCGCCGGTCCTCGGCGGACGGGGAGCGGGTGACCAGGGCGGCCCGCGCGAGCCGGTCGACGGCGTTGGTCACGCTCGTCGGGTGGACCTGGAGCCGGGAGCCGATGGTGCGCATCGGCAGCGAGCCGCGCCGGCTGAAGAGCAGCAGCATGAGCACCTCGTAGCGCGCGAAGCTCACCCCGAGCGGGCGCAACGCCGACTCCACCCGCGCCAGGGCGATCTGGTGGGCCCGCATGAGCGAGGTCACCGCCGCCATGCCGTCGGCGGCCTCTCCCCAGCCGTGCTCGACCCACTGGGCGCGGGCGGCCTCGATGGGGTCGAAGGGCAGCGCGCGTCGCGGTTCGCCGGGCATGGCAGCCATCCTAGGGCGGCCCGGAGGAGCCGTTTGACGTCCGTTAGTCGGACGTCCTACTTTGAGGAGCGCCCCTCCTCACCTCCGCGCCACCGGGAGACCGCCGTGACCACCGTGCAGCTGCACCGGCCGAGCGCGCACGTGCGCATCGTGACGGCGTCGAGCCTCTTCGACGGCCATGACGCGTCGATCAACATCATGCGGCGCATCCTGCAGAGCCAGGGCGCCGAGGTCATCCATCTCGGGCACAACCGCTCGGTGCAGGAGGTCGTCGACGCGGCCATCGAGGAGGACGTGCAGGCGGTCGCGGTCTCGTCCTACCAGGGCGGGCACGTGGAGTACTTCGAGTACCTCGTCGAGCTGCTCCGGGCGGGCGGCGCTGGCCACGTCAGGGTGGTCGGCGGCGGCGGCGGCGTCATCGTGCCCGACGAGATCGCCCGGCTGCGCGCGTCGGGCGTGACCATCTTCTCGCCGGAGGACGGGCAACGGCTCGGCCTGCCCGGCATGGTCAACACCGTCCTCGCCGCGGCCGACTTCGACCCCTGGGCCATCGCCAGACCGACGCTGGAGGCGGTCCTCGCCGGCGACCGGGCGGCGGTCGCCCGTGCCATCACGGGAGCGCAGCAGGGAGTGCTCGACCCCGCGCTGTCCGCCGGCATTTACGAGGCGGCGGCCCAGCGGCGGGCCTACGTCCGGCTCGGGATCGCGCCGCCTCCGCTCGGCCTGCCCGAGAGCGCGGTCGTGGCCGGGTTCGAGCGGATCG
>CALMNV010000119.1 GCA_937873285.1 uncultured Intrasporangium sp.
GTCTACGGGCGGTATCCCGTCCTGGAGCCGCTCGAGGCTGGCTCCGTCCAGCGCCTGGTGGACGAGGGGGCCCGCGTGACGATCACGGGGCGCAAGCCCGAGCCCCTGGCGCAGGCGGCCGCAGAGCTGGGCGGGCAGGGCGTGGCCCTCCCCGTCGCCGGGCGGTCCGACGACCCGGCACACCAGGAGGACGCCGTCGCCCGGACCGTGGCGGAGCTTGGGTCGCTTGACCTGCTCGTCAACAACACGGGGATCAACCCGGCCTACGGGCCGCTCGTCGAGCTCGACCTCGACGCCGCCCGCAAGATCGTCGAGGTCAACTGCCTGGCGGCCCTGTCGTGGGTGCAGTGCGCCCACCGGGCCTGGATGGGCGAGCACGGGGGCGCGGTCGTCAACGTCTCCTCGATCGCCGGGTTGAAGCCGGCGCCGGGGATCGGCTTCTACGGCGCCAGCAAGGCGATGCTCAGGCACCTGACCGAGGAGCTCGCCGTGGAGCTCGCCCCGGCAGTCCGGGTCAACGCCGTCGCCCCGGCTGTCGTCAAGACCCGGTTCGCGGCCGCGCTCTACGAGGGTCGCGAGGCCGACGTCGCGCGCAGCTACCCGATGCAACGGCTCGGCGAGCCGGAAGACGTCGCTGGCGTCGTCGCCTTCCTGCTGTCGCGGGACGCCGCCTGGGTCACCGGCGAGACGGTCGTGATCGACGGCGGCCTGACCCTCACCGGCGGGGTGTGAGGTGAGCGCTGACGGCCTTGGTGCGGTGGTCACCGGGGCGGGGCACGGGATCGGGCGGGTGGCCGCGGTCCCCGGCCTGGACCTGTCCCGGCTCGAGGACTACCTCGCCCGCCAGGTCCCGCACCTCGTCGACGGACCCTTGCGCGCCGAGCTGCTCACCGGCGGCAAGTCGAACCTCACGTATGCCGTCGAGTGCGGGCCCCGCAGGTTCGTGCTCCGGCGCCCACCGCTCGGTCACGTGCTGCAGACGGCCCACGACATGACCCGGGAGCACCGGGTCATCTCGGCCCTGGCGGACTCCGATGTCCCGGTGCCGCGGACGTATGCGCTGTGTGAGGACCCGGAGGTCATCGGGGCGCCCTTCTACGTCATGGAGTACGTGCCGGGAACGGCATACCGCTCGGACGATGCCCTGCGCCGGCTCGGACCCGACCGCACCCGGGCCATCTCCCGACGGGTGGTGCAGACGCTGGCCGACCTGCACGCCGTCGACCCGGGTGACGTGGGCCTCGCCGACTTCGGCCGACCTGACGGCTTCCTCGCCCGGCAGGTGCGCCGATGGCGCACGCAGCTGGAAGCGTCGCGCAGCCGCGACCTCGCCGGGGCGCAGGCCCTCGTGGACGCCTTGGCGCGCACGGTCCCGCCGCAGCAGCCGCCGGCGATCGTGCACGGGGACTACCGGGTCGACAACGTCCTCGTCGACGGCGCGGACCGCGTGGCCGCGGTGCTCGACTGGGAGATGGCCACGCTCGGCGACCCGCTCACCGACGTGGCGCTGATGGTGCTCTACGGCGAGCTGCCGGCCATCGGCGCGCGGATCGTCGGCCCGACCGCGGCGCCGGGGCTCCTGCGTGGGGAGGAGCTCATCGAGGAGTACTGCAGCTGCGGTGGCCGGCCGCTCGGTCAGATGGGCTTCTATGTCGGCCTGGCGGCATACAAGCTGGCGGTGATCGTCGAAGGCATCCACTACCGCCACCTGCGCTGCGAGACAGCCGGTGAGGGCTTCGAGGGCATCGGTGATGCCGTCGAGCCGCTCCTCGCCTTCGGCCTTCGCGCCACAGAGGAGTACTGAGCCGTGGACTTCGCCTACGACCGTCGGACCGAGGAGCTGCAGCGCCGGTTGCTCGAGCTCATGGATGAGCACGTCTATCCCAACGAGGCGACCTTCCGCTCGCAGCTCGACGCCCTCGAGAACCGGTGGGCGTGGTCGCGGACCCCGGTGATGCGAGAGCTGCGCCAGCAGGCCAAGACCCGGGGCCTGTGGAACCTCTTCCTGCCCGGTGAGGAGGGGGCCGGGCTGACGAACCTGCAGTACGCCCCCCTGGCCGAGATCACCGGGCGCAGTGGGCACCTGGCTCCGGCGGCGCTCAACTGCGCGGCCCCGGACACCGGCAACATGGAGGTGCTGGCCATGTTCGGCACGCCGGCCCAGCGCGAGGAGTGGCTCCAGCCGCTGCTTGCCGGCGAGATCCGGTCGGCGTTCGCCATGACCGAGCCCGATGTCGCGTCGTCCGACGCCACCAACATCAGCACCCGCATCGTCAGGGACGGCGACAGCTATGTCGTCACCGGCCGCAAGTGGTGGGCCACCGGGGCGATGAACCCCGACGCGGCGCTCCTCGTGGTCATGGGGCGCACCGACCCGGAGGCGCCCCGGCACCGACAGCAGTCGATGCTGCTCGTGCCACGCGACACGCCGGGCGTCACGGTGAAGCGGGCCCTGCACGTCTTCGGCTACGACGACCACGAGCACGGTGGGCACGCGGAGATCGAGTTCGCCGGCGCCCGGGTGCCCGTCGCCAACCTCGTGGGCGGGGAGGGTGACGGGTTCGCGATCGCGCAGGCTCGGCTCGGCCCGGGCCGGATCCACCACTGCATGCGAGCCATCGGGGTGGCCGAGCGTGCGGTGGAGCTCATGGTGGTCCGGGCCTCGAGCCGGACCGCCTTCGGCAGGACCCTGGCCCAGCAGGGGGTGGTGCGCGAATGGGTGGCCGAGGCGCGGGTGCGCCTCGAGCAGCTGCGCCTGCTCGTGCTCAAGACCGCCTGGCTGATGGACACGGTCGGCAACAAGGGCGCCCGCATCGAGATCTCCGCCATCAAGGTCGGCGTCCCCAACATGGCCCTGCGCGTCGTCGACCGCGCCATCCAGGCCCACGGCGCCGGCGGCATCGGCCCCGACTTCGGCCTCAGCTCGATGTACGCCCACCTCCGCACCCTCCGCCTGGCCGACGGCCCCGACGAGGTCCACCGCATGCAGCTCGCCAAGCGGGAGCTCCGCACGTACGAGTCGTAATCGGATTCGATGATTTACAAGTTGTTCAAATGAAAAATCATCGGATAACCTGCCGATTGTGCCCGATCCAGCTCGTCTTCTCGCCGCCGAACGGGCGGCGGCTCGTTTGACGCTGGACGAACTGGCTCG
>CALMNV010000120.1 GCA_937873285.1 uncultured Intrasporangium sp.
GCGACCGCGCGTCGGTGTACTCTGCCTTCGGTGACCGTTATTTCGACGTCGTGGTGAACTTCTTCGCCTTCAATCCGGAGCCCATGCAGCAGGACGTCGACCGGCTCTCCGGCCGCGTCGGCCAGTACGTCTTCATCAGCTCCGCGTCGGCCTACCAGACGCCGCCGACCCGCCTGCCGGTGACCGAGTCCACCCCGCTGCGAAACCCTTTCTGGGAGTACTCGCGCAACAAGATCGCCTGCGAGGACCGGCTGCTCGCGGCATACCGGGACACGGGGTTCCCCATGACGATCGTGCGGCCGTCGCATACCTACGACCCGACGATGCCGCCCTTCGACGGCGGGTGGACCGTCGTGGAGCGGATGCGCCAGGGTCGCGAGGTGGTCGTCCCGGGCGACGGCACCTCCCTCTGGACCCTGACCCACCACGAGGACTTCGCTCCGGCATTCGTCGGGCTGCTCGGGCGCCAGGACGCCATCGGCGAGGCCTTCCACATCACCTCCGACGAGGCGCTGACGTGGAACCAGATCTACACCGCGATGGCGGAGGCCGCCGGCGTCGAGCCGCGGCTCGTCCACGTGCCGTCCGACGCGATCGCCGCGGCCGACCCGGCGCTCGGGTCCGGCCTGCTGGGGGACAAGTCCAACTCGATGGTCTTCGACAACACCAAGATCCGCTCGGTCGTGCCGGGCTGGCACGCCCGCATCCGCTTCCCGCAAGGCGCCCGGGAGATCGTCGCCTGGCACGACGCCGATCCGGCGCGGCGGGTGGTGGACGAGCGCCTCGACGCGCTCTTCGACGACCTCGTCGGCCGTTATGGGCTCCCCGCCCGGCCGTAACGGCCCGCTGGGCCTGCGCGACCTCGCCGGGTCGGCCCTGTGGAGGGTCGTGGCCCCTGGGCGGGCCACAACCCTCCACAGGAGGTCACCTCGGGCGGCATACGGGTCAGCCGGAGCCTGACTCGCCCGCGGGACGTCCCGTTTCCGCCTCGGCCGCCGCCTGCTGGCGGGACCAGGTGGCGTGCTGGCCGTCGTTGTCGAAGGTGACGTCGACGTTCTGGAAGCCCTTGGCGCGCTGGGCCCGCGCCGCGTCGGCATAGCTGCGGCGGTCACCCTTTGTGAGGTCGACGTCGTCGGTGAAGGGGGTGAGCAGCGCCCGGGGCCAGAGGTGCTTGGCGAGCACGACGTTGAGCTCCACGGCGAAGACGATGACGATCGCCGCGATGTAGAGCCAGGCCAGCAGGCCGAGCACGAGGCCGAACACCCCGCCCACGACGGTGGCGTTCTTCAGCGTGTGAGCGACGAGGACGGCCCCGAACCACTGCAGCACCTGCCAGGCCAGGGCGGCGACCAGCGCACCGGGGACGAAGTCGCGCCAGCCGAGCTCCCTCGCCGTGGCGATGCGGAAGGCGAGCAGAAACACCAAGGCGTTGGCGAGCACGGACGCGACGCCGAGCACCAGCTTCAGGCCGGTCCCGACAGCCGTCGCGCCGAAGGCCTCAGCGCTGGTCCCGAGCGCGGACAGCACCGTCGTGGCGGCCACCGCGACTCCCGCGGTGCCGAGCAGCAGCAGGCTGCGCAGCCGGGCGAGCAGAGGGTTGGGGCGCCGGTTCACCGGGACCCGCCAGGCGACGTTCATCGCGTTCTGCAGTGCCTGGGCCACTCCGAGTCCGCCATAGATCGCCCCCAGCAGCCCGACGACGATGCCGGCCCCGCTGCCGCTCAGCCCGGTGGTGCGCAGCTGGTCACCGATGATCGGAAACTGGCTGAGGGCCGACTGGAGCACTTCCTGCTGGAGCTGCGCGTTGCCCTGCAGCGCGAAGCCGAGCACCGAGGACAGCAGGAGCAGCAGGGGAAAGAGCGAGAGGAACCCGTAGTGGGCGAGCAGGGCCGCGAGATAGCTGCCCTGGTCGTCGAAGTACTTGTAGACGACGGCGATCGGCAGCCCGGCCCACGGGTAGCGGCGCTGGAACGCGTCCAGCCGCTCCGTCCGCGAGAGGCGCCGAGCGCTCACGCCGACCCTGCGGCGTCCGGCGTCTGGGCGGACTGGCGGCGGGTCTGCTCGGGGTCCGCGGTGCGCTCGTCGGACTCGGCGAGGATCGCGCGGGCCTGCTCCTGCTGGTCCGCGCTGCCGGCCGCCAGCTCCTCCGGGAGCAGCTCCGCACGGGCGTCCACGCGCGACTCGTCAGGCGTCTCGCTCATGCCTCGAACCTACCAAGCGAGTATGCCGCGCAGCTGGCCTGCTAGCGCCGGACCTCCCGGTGCGAGGGGTCGAGGCGACGGGTCCAGCCCCGGCCGTCGAGGTGCTCGAGCAGCGGGATGACAACCCGTCGCGTGGTGCCGAGGGCCTGCCTCGCCTCACTTGTGGTGAACGGTTGGGCGAGCCGGGACAGCGCCTGCATCGCCCGCGCCGGCGAGCTCGGCAGCAACAGCACGTCGCCGCCGAGCCGGAGCAGGCGACCGGTCCGCACCGCGACGGCCACCTCCCGGGTGCCGAGACCCGCCGCGTCGAGGTCGGGCTGCTCCGGCGCCGCGAACGGCTGCTGTCCCAGCTGGGCCTCGAGTGAGCGCAGCGCCGCCTCGGCCTGGCCGCCGAGCGTCGGCACCGCGTCGGGCAGGCCGACCCGTCCGGCGGCCACCGACGTCCCGGCCTGTCCGGCCACGGCGAGGAGCAGCTCCCGGTCAGGGATGCCGGTCTCCTGCCGGGCGGCCTCGAGGGTCAGGGTCGGCTCCATCGGGTCGCGCGCGGCCTGCGCCTGCAGCGCAGCGACGAGCGACCGCGCCCACCCGCCCCACGTCGACGTGGCGACGAGCCAGTCGCCGC
The DNA here is from genome assembly GCA_937873285.1 of uncultured Intrasporangium sp. GTDB lineage: Bacteria > Actinomycetota > Actinomycetes > Actinomycetales > Dermatophilaceae > CALMNV01. The sequence continues at coordinate 2,824 of CALMNV010000120.1, forward strand.
TGGACGTGACCGACGGCGTGGCGGCGAGCGCCGCCTCGTCGACGCACAGGCCGAGGGCAGCGGCGTCTCCTCGCCGCAGCGCGCCCCGCCGGGCGACCTCCCGGCCCAGGTCGAGGGTGCCGTCCGCACGGCTCAGCTCCTTCCCGCGGCGGCTGGCGGCACCTCGCCGGCGCAGCAGCGGCGGGTCGGCGTCGAGGACCGTCGCCCCTGCTGCGATGTGCCCGGGGCCGGGGTCGCGCAGGATGACCCGGTCCCCGGCGCGAAGCGGAAGAGGGCGCCTGGTGGTCAGGCGCACGACCCCAGCGGCGAGTGGGCGGACGCGGGCTCCCGTCGACCCGGTGCCCACGTGCACGACGAGCTCGCTGGGCAGCCGGTCGGGAGCGGCCGAGAGCCGCACGTCGACCGTCGAGGTCAGTCGCCAGGCGCCGGGGCTGGTGAGCACGTCGCCTCGCCCGACCTCGTGCGGGCCCACCCCCCGCAGGTTCAGTGCCACCCTCGCGACGGCAGCCACCGACGTGCGGGGACGTTCGAGGGACTGCAGGCCACGCACGCGCGTCGTCCGCTCGCCCAGCTGCAGCTCATCACCGACGGCGACGGCGCCCTCTCCGAGGGTGCCGGTGACCACGGTGCCGCTGCCCCGGATGGTGAAGGCTCGGTCCACCCAGAGCCGGACCCGCCCCTCGGTGACGGGAGCGGGCCGACGCGTCACCAGCCGGTCGAGGGCAGCGCGCAGCTCCGGCATACCGGCTCCGGTCCGCGCCGACACGGCAACGGCGTCGCAGCGGCCCAGCGTCGACGCGCCGAGCCGCTCGCGGGCGTCGTCGAGCGCCGGGGCGGGGTCCGCAAGGTCGGCGCGGGTGACGACGAGCAGCCCGTGCCGCAGGCCGAGGGCGTCGACCGCGGCCAGGTGCTCGGCCGACTGGGCGCGCCAGCCCTCGTCCGCCGCCACCACGAACAGGACGGCGGGCGCTGGGCCCAGACCGGCGAGCATGTTGCCGATGAACCGCTGGTGGCCGGGCACGTCGACGAAGGCCAGCTCCTCACCGGAGTCCAACGTCGTCCATGCATAGCCGAGGTCGATGGTCATGCCGCGCCGGCGCTCCTCGCTCCACCGGTCCGGCTCGATGCCGGTCAGGGCGCGGACGAGGGCGGACTTGCCGTGGTCGACATGTCCTGCAGTGGCGACGACCCGCACCGCCCTCAGCCCTCCGCCGTCGGCACAGCCGCGGTGTCGAGCGCAGCGCGCACGGCCCGCTCCACGTCGTCGTCGGCCTCCGGTGGCACGCAGCGCAGATCCACCAGGCAGCGACCGCGTTCGACCCGCGCGACGACGCCCGGCTTGCCGTCGCGGAGCCGCCCGGCGCAGCGTGCCGGCAGCTCCACGGCCCATCCAGAGAGCGGCAGGCCGGGCGCCCCCCCACCTCCCACCGCACCCGACACCTCGAGCACCGGCCGGCCGAGCGCCTCCGCCATGCGCTGCGTGCGCCGGCGTAGGCTCGCCGCGTCGGCATGCAGGTAGGCCGTCACCGGAGGGCGGGGTCCGCGCACCGTGGCCTCGAGCGCAGCCAGGGTCAGCTTGTCCACGCGCAGAGCCCGGGCGAGCGGGTGCCGACGTAGCCGCTCGACGGTGGCCGCCTCCCCCAGGACGATGCCCGCCTGCGGTCCGCCGAGGAGCTTGTCGCCACTGGCCGTCACGATGGTCGCGCCCTGCGCCAGCGCGGTGGTCGCGTCGGGCTCGTCCGGCAGCAGCGGGTCCGGGTGCAGCAGCCCGCTGCCGATGTCCATGACGACAGGCGGGCCGAGTGTGCGCAGCTCGTCGAGGCCGACGGATGCCGTGAAGCCCTCGACCCGGAAGTTGCTCGGGTGCACCTTGAGGACGCACCCCGTCTCCGGGCCGACAGCCTGGGCGTAGTCGCGCAACGCGGTGCGGTTCGTCGTGCCGACCTCCCGCAGCCGGGCGCCGGTGGAGGCGATGAGGTCCGGGAGCCGGAAGCCGTCGCCGATCTCGACCATCTCGCCGCGGCTGACGATGACCTCCCGGCCGGCCGCCAGCGCGGTGGTGGCGAGGACGAGCGCGGCGGCGCCGTTGTTGACGACGAGCGCCGCCTCCGCGACCGGCACCGCCTCCCGAAGCGCGGCGAGGGTGCCGCGGCCCCGGCGAGCCCGCGCCCCTGTGGCCGCGTCGTACTCCACGTCGACGTAACCGGCCGCGACCTGCAGGGCCTCGACCGCAGCCGCGGACAGTGGCGCCCGTCCGAGGTTGGTGTGCACGACGACCCCCGTGGCGTTGAGCAGCGGCCGCAGCGTCGTCAGCTGACCCGGCAGGGCGTCGTATGCCGCCACCGCCACCTCCTCGGGGGCCAGCTCTCCGGCGCGGGCCCGGGCCTGTGCGGCCGTGACCGCGGCCTTGACCGTCGCTGCGCCGAGCCGCTGGACGGCCTCCGCGAGCGGGGGCCGCCCGAGCAGCACGTCGGTGCGCGGAATCCGGCGCCTCGCGTCGCTCACGCTCACCTCACTACCCGCCTCACGGCCCACCTGACCTCGCACCTCCTCGCCCGACTCGTCGAGTGGCCACTTGCGCACGCACCCTCATCATGCCGACCCGACTCGTCGAGTGGCCGCTGGCGCACGCACCCTCATCATGCCGGACGGAACTGGCCACTCGACGGACACGACCGGTCGACTGGCCACTTGCGCACGCACCTGCCCACCCGGCCGACCCGACCGGTCGACTGGCCACTTGCGCACGCGCCGGCCCCGTCGACACCGAACGGAACTGACCACTCGACCGACGGGAAGGGAGGTCGCCGACGCACCTGGCCGTCGGAGCACGTGGCGGAGGTGGACGGGAATCGAACCCGCCAGACCGAGATGCTCGGTCTCACCGGTTTTGAAGACCGGGGGGACCACCAGGAACCCAGACACCTCCACGGGCCACCGTAGCCGCCTGCCCCGGGATGATGGTCAGCGCCCCACCCGCTCGGTTGGCACAAGGGGCGGCGAGCGCCCCGGTGGACGGCCGCCCCTCCGCGACGTCAGGCGCCGACGGGGCGGCGCTCCGGCTTCTTGGTGAACATCGGGATGGCCATGCCTGCCAGGGCGATCAGCCCGACCACGGTGAAGCCAAGGGTGTAGGCCTTGTCCGCGCCGATGAGCGAGGTGATGAGCAGCGGTCCCACGACGCCGCCGATGCTCCAGCCGATGAGCATGAGGCCGTAGATGCCGCCGGCGTTGCGCACGCCGAAGAAGCGCCCGGCCGTCGACGGCATCGTGCCGAAGCCTCCGCCGTAGCAGGTGTAGATGAGCGCTGCGAGCACGGCGAAGAGGAACGGCGACCTCACGTGCGGGATGAGCAGCAAGGCCACCCCCTGGATGCCGAGAATGCCCATGAAGGCGGGCATCTTGCCGATCCGGTCGGACAGCCACCCCCAAAGGATGCGGCCGCCGCCGTTGAAGAGACCGAGGAGGCCGACCAGGCTCGCGGCTGCCCCGGCGGAGTAGCCCGCGACGTCGGTGGCGCTACCGGCGGCGACGGAGATGAGCGAGATCCCGGCCGTGACGCTGAGCGTGAGGATCGCGGTCAGCATGTACCACTGCGGGGTGCGCATCGCCTCCTGCTGGGTGAAGTCGGGCGCGTCGGAAGCGGGCGCCCGGTCCGTCGTGGCCGCCGCGGGTGCGGAGGCCGGCGCCGGCATGCCCGGGGGCCGGTAGCCCACGGGCGGGTTGCGGAACTGGCTCGCCCCGATGAGGATGGCGACGAGGTAGCCGATCCCGAGCGGCAGGAACGCCTGGGTCGGCATGGTGGGGCTGGCGTCGATCAGGCGCTGCCCGAGCGGCGCCGTGATGACCGCCCCGAAGCCGAAGCCGGCCACGGCTATGCCGGTGATGAGCCCCGGCTTGTCCGGGAACCACTTCTGCAGCATGGCGATCGGCACGATGTAGACCATCCCGAGACCGAAGCCACCGAGCAGCCCGTAGCCGAGGATGAGCAGCCAGAACGAGTCCGCTGCCGCGAAGGAGGCGACGATGACGCCGAGGCTGTAGATGACACCGCCGACGAGCGCGACCATGCGCGGTCCCTTGCGGTCCTGGATGCGGCCCCCGACGTAGCTGCCGATGAAGATCATGCCGATGGCCACCTCGAAGGGGATGGCGGCCTGGGTCTTGCTCCACCCGAAGGCCTGCGGGCTCTGGATCGCCTTGGCGAAGACGCTCCAGGCGTAGACGGCTCCGATCGCGAGCTGCACGAGCACCCCGGCGACGAGGATGAGCCACCGGTTGCCGCCGGCCCCTCCCCCGGCGGGGGCGTGCGACTCCCCGGTCACGCTGCGGCTCTGGCTCAACGGGCACCTCCTGGTATGGCCGGTGGCACGGTGCTCACCGGCTCGTGGTGATGGAGTCGTCGGTGGCTCCGGCAGCACGGCGACGCTCGAGGCGCTCCTTCTGCGGCCCGACGGTGTAGCGGGGGTCCTTGGCGGACTCGATGCCCGCCTCGAAGACCCCGAACCGGGTGCACACCGAGCCGGCCATCAGGGCCAGCCCGCTCGCGACCGCGGCAGCCCGGTTGCGTCCGAAGAGCACCCCGCCGAGCGCACCGCCCACGGTCAGCACCTTGCTCGCCGTGACGAAGGCGCCCGCCCGGCCGTGGTGCAGCGGCTCGCTCAGCGTGGAGCCCATGGTGCGCTGCATCCGCTCGAACGCCAGCACCTCGACCACGGCGCTGATCGCGGCGAGCCTGCGTGCCGGCCCGGTCTGCTCGACCGGCGCAGCCACCAGCGCCAGGCCGGACGCGGCGAGGTTGGCCGAGCTGACGAAGACCCACGGCAGCTCGCGGTAGGACTCGTGCCACGTCGGCGAGGCGGTGTCGGCCAGCAGCACCGCGGTGTATGCCGCGAGCGGCGCCGAGAAGAGGGCCGACCCGACGGCGAGGGGCGGGTCGACGACCCGCAGCACCGTGCCGACCCGCGACTGGCGGTCGACCAGGCTGGCTCCGAGCTCGCTCACGAGGGCGGCTCCCGAGAAGCCACCGAACGCCGCGAGGATCCAGCTGCCCACCGACATCGGGGAGGTCAGCTTGACGGTGCGCATCATGTTGAGCGCTCGGCTCGGCTTGCCGAGATCTCGGGCGAGCGCGACGCCACCCAGGGCTACTGCGCCGACCGATGCGACGCGTCCGACGCGCCGCAGTGCCGGGTAGCCCGCGGCCGCCCCGCCGGCGGCGATGAGGCCCGACCCTGCAGCCAGGCCACCGAGGAAGAGGTAGGCGGCGATGTCACCCTTCCACGGGGCCGGCTTGACGATGCGGTGCCCGTAGTAGCTCTGGAAGGAGGCGTCGGGCACGAGCACCGACTCGTCGCGGCGCCCGCTCCCACCGCCCCGGCGACGTCTGCCACGGCGCTCGGGCTCCGGCGGCCGGTCGGCGTCGAGGGGGTTGGTCGTCATCGGCGTCTCCCGAGGAATGAAACGGCCGCCATGGCGAGCATCGCCACGCCAGCGAAGCCGGCCTTGCGGAACATGTCGGGCAGGTCTGCGGTGGTGACCCGGGGGTCGGGCGGCAGGCCGTACACCTCCGGCTCGTCGAGGAGCAGGAAGACCGAGCCGGTGCCGCCGACCCCGTCGTGCGGGTCGGCGCCGTAGAGCCGTGCCTCGGTGTAGCCGTTGTCGTGGAGCGTCGTGACCCGCTCACTGGCGAGCGCCCGCATCTCGTCGAGGTCGCCGAACTTGATGGACGTGGTGGGGCAGGCCTGGGCGCAGGCGGGCGTCTGGTCGTCGCGCAGCCGGTCGTAGCACAGCGTGCACTTCTGGGCCACGCCGACGTTCTTGACCGTCTCGTCACCCTCGCGCCGCTCGATGACGCCGAACGGGCACGCGGCCACGCAGTAGCCGCAGCCGTTGCAGACGTCGTCCTGCACGACGACCGTGCCGAACTCGGTGCGAAACAGCGCGCCCGTCGGGCACACGTCGAGGCAGCCGGCGTGCGTGCAGTGCTTGCAGACGTCGGAGGCCATCAGCCACCGGAAGTCCGGCACGGTGCCGAGCGCCTGCGCGGCGTCGGCCTGCGCGACCGCGGCCGCCCGGTCAGCGACCGGGTCGGTGCCCGGAGGCGCCGCTGCGGGGCCCACCCCGGCGGTGACCGGGTCGGACGCGCCGGAGGTGCGCAGCGACGGCATACCGAGATCCACCAGCCGGCGACCCGACTCCCGCGCCTGCTCGATCCGCTCGCTCGTCTGCTCGATGAACGCCACGTGCCGCCAGGTGCTCGCGCCGAGCGCTCCCGTGTTGTCGTAGGAGGCACCGAGCAGGCTCAGCCCGTCCTCCGGGATGGCGTTCCACTCCTTGCAGGCGACCTCGCAGGCCTTGCACCCGATGCAGATGGAGGTGTCGGTGAAGAAGCCCTTGCGCGGTTCCCGACTCTCCCACGCCGCGTCGACGGCGGGGTCGGTGGGTCCGGAGAGCTGGTTGGTCCAGAAGCCCATCAGTGCCCACCGTCCGTCGTTCGCAGCGTGTTGCCGGTCATCACCGTGCTGCCGGCGCGCGACTGGTATTCGGCGACGAGCCGCAGCAGCGCCTCGCCCTGCGGGCGTCGACCGGCGATGATGTCGCAGGAGCCGGCCTTGGACTCCTGGATCTGCACATTCGGGTCGAGCGCCACGCCGAGCAGGTCGTTGGCCGCGTCACCGGAGACGACCGCATCCCGCCCGACGCCCCAGTGGTAGGGCAGTCCGACCTGGTGCAGGGTGCGCCCCCCGATCTTCAGTGGGGTCATCCGCTCCGTGACGAGCACCCGCGCCTCGACCGCGGAGCGGGCCGAGACGATCGTGGCCCACCCGCCGTTCTCCAGGCCCCGCTCGTCCGCCAGCTCGGGTGAGACCTCGCAGAAGAACTCGGGCTGCAGCTCCGCGAGGTAGGGCAGCCAGCGGCTCATCCCGCCCGCCGTGTGGTGCTCGGTGAGCCGGTAGGTGGTGAACACGAAGGGGTAGACGTCGGAGCCGGGCGCCCCCGCCGAAGGGCTCCACAGGTTGTCCTTGCGGGCGAAGACCTTGCGGGCCGGGTTGGACTGCTGGCCGTAGAGCGGGTTGGCGACCGGGGACTCCTGTGGCTCGTAGTGGGTCGGCAGGGGCCCGTCGAGCATCCCCTTCGGCGCGAACAGCCATCCCTTGCCGTCGGCCTGCATGATGAACGGGTCGTCGCCGGCGAGCCCGTCCGGGCCGCCGGTGCCCGGCTCCGGCCGGTAGTCCGGGGACTTCGTCACCGGGAAGTCGGGCACGTCCTCACCGGTCCAACGGCCCGCCTCCGCGTCCCACCAGACGTAGCGCTTGCGCTCGCTCCAGGGGCGGCCCTGCGGGTCCGCCGAAGCCCGGTTGTAGAGGATGCGTCGGTTGGCCGGCCACGCCCACCCCCAGTCGAGCGCGGTGAGGTTCTGCTCTCGCCCCGGCCGGCGGTTCTCGGACCGGTTGACCCCTCCGGCATACACGCCGGTGTAGATCCAGCACCCGCCGCTCGTGGAGCCGTCCGCCTTCATCTCGGTGAACGTGGTGAGCAGCTCGCCGGCCTGGTCCCCGGTCAGGTGGCGGCCGTTGATCTCCTGGAGCACCGCCCGGGCGTCCGGGTCGCCGTGCTCGTCCACGGGGTAGTCCCACGTGAGGTCGAGCAGCGGCCGGTCCCGCTCGTCGGTGGAGTCGGCGAGGGCCGCGCGGATCCGTGTGCCCAGCTCGTAGAAGAACTGCAGCTCGCTGCGGCAGTCGCCCGGCGGCTGGACCGCCTTGTGGTGCCACTGCAGCATCCGCTGGGTCTGGGTGAAGGTGCCGTCCTTCTCCACGTGGGAGGCCGGTGGGAGGAAGAAGACCTCGGTCTCGATCTCCTCG